>NZ_JBSAXD010000109.1:0-625 GCF_053427715.1 Burkholderia sp. MR1-5-21 | reverse complement strand
ACGAATCGAAGAGTTCGCGCGTGGGTGCATCGGTCGGCATGAGTGGAATCGGCGTATCGGCGGCGATGTCGAAGGCACATGGCGACGGGAACAGCGATCTGGCAACGCAGAACAACAGCCATGTGAACGCGGCGAATGCCGTGACGATCATCTCGGGCGGCGATACGAACATTATCGGGTCGAACGTCAGCGGCAATCAGGTGAATGCCGACGTGGGCGGCAACCTGAACATCGCAAGCGTGCAGGATACGCTGACAAGCGCCGCGCATCAGTCGAGTACGGGCGGCGGCTTCAGCATTAGCCAAGGCGGTGCCAGCGCGAACTTTAGCCAGAGCAAGGGTAATGCGTCGGGCAGCTATGCGGGCGTCAATGAGCAAGCCGGGATTCAGGCGGGGGACGGCGGGTTCAATATCAACGTCAAGGGCAATACCGATCTGAAGGGAGCGGTGATTGCGAGCGACGCGGATGCATCGAGGAATTCGTTGACGACGGGTTCGCTCTCGTTCTCTGACATTCAGAATCAGTCGAACTACGATGCGAGTTCGAGCGGTTTTAGTGCCGGCGTGACGACGGGCGACGGCGGGATGAACTACAGCACGCACGGCAATACGTCGGGCAAGAATGT
>NZ_JBSAXD010000108.1:0-635 GCF_053427715.1 Burkholderia sp. MR1-5-21 | reverse complement strand
GTCAAGGACATGCTGTTCGTGCTGAAGGAACTCGCCGGCATCGACGACGTCGCGAAGCTGCCGGGCTTCGAGGACGCGGGCGTCGACACCGCGCAGGCCGTGCTCGACGAATCCGCGAAATTCTGCGGCGAAGTGCTGGCGCCGCTGAACGTCGACGGCGACCGCAACCCGAGCAGCTGGAAGGATGGCGTCGTGACCGCGACGCCGGGCTTCAAGGAAGCGTTCCGCCAGTTCGTCGAAGGCGGCTGGCAGGGGCTGCAGCATCCGACGGAGTACGACGGCCAGGGGCTGCCGAAGCTGATCGCGACGCCGTGCATCGAGATGCTGAACGCGTCGAACCTGTCGTTCGCGCTGTGCCCGCTGCTGACCGACGGCGCGATCGAAGCGCTGCTGACCGCGGGCACGGAAGAACAGAAGCAGCGCTACGTGCCGAAGCTGATCTCCGGCGAATGGACGGGCACGATGAACCTGACCGAGCCGCAGGCGGGCTCCGACCTCGCGCTGGTGCGCTCGCGCGCCGAGCCGCAGGGCGACGGGTCGTTCAAGGTGTTCGGCACGAAGATCTTCATCACGTGGGGCGAGCACGACATGGCCGAGAACATCGTCCACCTCGTGCTGGCGCGCACGCCGAACGC
>NZ_JBSAXD010000107.1:0-647 GCF_053427715.1 Burkholderia sp. MR1-5-21 | reverse complement strand
TGAGCGCATCGCCACCGGCCGACAGATTCGCGCCATCAAGCGTGAGGTCGCGACCAGCCTGAACCAACAGATCACCGGTCGACGCGATCGCGCCCTGCCGGCCGATCACGCTTGTATCGACCTTGCTTGCGCCGGAAGAACCCGTTGCGCCGACTGCATCGACCAGCGTTGTGTTGACGATATCGCGTCCCGCCAGCACGGCGACCCGGTTGCCGCCAATCTGCCCCGACGCGTTGACGACATCATTGCTGGCCGAAACGACCGTGGTGCCGTTTGTGCCGCTACTCGAAATCGTCCCGCCCCGGTTCAGGATATCGGTCGCGGTAAGTACGGCCTTCGTGCCGCCCTTGATGACGCCCGAATTGGTCGTACTGCCGGCCGTACGAATTTCAACATCGTCCGCCGTGATCAAGCCGCCGGTCGCTTGCAAGTCGTTTGCATGCGTTTGCGCCATGTAGACGACCGGGGCCAGCACATGCGTCGTACTGCCATCCGGCAGGGTCACGATCTGGTCGACCAACCAGACAATGTCGCTCGTCAGCGCGTCCATTTGCGCGGCCGTCAGTGCGATGCCGGGCATCAAACCGAATGCCTTCGCGTAGTTCGCGCCGTTCGTCATCAGCGCCCGATATTCATCCTCGGCACTC
>NZ_JBSAXD010000106.1:0-647 GCF_053427715.1 Burkholderia sp. MR1-5-21 | reverse complement strand
AAGTGCCGAGGATGAATATCGGGCGCTGATGACGAACGGCGCGAACTACGCGAAAGCATTCGGTTTGATGCCCGGCATCGCACTGACGGCCGCGCAAATGGACGCGCTGACGAGCGACATTGTCTGGTTGGTCGATCAAACCGTGACCCTGCCGGATGGCAGTACGACGCACGTGCTGGCCCCGGTCGTCTACATGGCGCAAACGCATGCAAACGACTTGCAACCGACCGGCGGCTTGATCGCGGCGGACGATGTTGAAATTCATGCAGCCGGCAGCACGACCAATTCGGGCGTCATAAAGGGCGGCACGAAGGCCGTACTCACCGCGACCGATATCCTGAACCGGGGCGGGACGATTTCGAGTAGCGGCGCGAACGGCACGACGGTCGTGTCGGCCGGCAACGATGTCGTCAACGCGTCGGGGCAGATTAGCGGCAACCGGGTCGCCGTGCTGGCGGGCCGCGATATCGTCAACACTACGCTGGTCGATGCAGTCGGCGCAACCAGTTCTTCCGGCGCAAGCAAGGCCAATGCAGGTTTGATCGGCCAGCAAGGCACGATCGCGGCGACAGGCGATCTGTCCGTTCAGGCCGGTCGCGACCTCACGCTGCACGGTGCGAATCTGTCGGCTGGTGGCGATGCGCTTG
>NZ_JBSAXD010000105.1:0-659 GCF_053427715.1 Burkholderia sp. MR1-5-21 | reverse complement strand
CAATGAGTGCGAACACGAGGCCGGCGAGCACCGCAAGCCAGCGATGGAGACCGGGCATCATACGCCCTCCTTCTGGTGGCGCGCCGTCCCGGGCAGGGCCTTGGCATCGTTAGACAGCTGGACGTCGGCGCGCCCGCGCAGGAACTGCACGTTGGACCGCAGCACCTGCTCCCGAGCCTCCTTGTTGGATTCGGCCCCTACGCGGATTGCCTGCGAGGGCCGCTGTGCCAACACATGCTGCTCGACGCCCGCGACCAAGGCCGCCCGCACGTCGGGATCGAAGCTCGGCAGGTCGAGCTCGACGCCGCGCTGAACGTTGAGCTCCTCCGCGATCATGTCGTCGAGCACCCTGCTGCGCTGGTCCGGGGTCGACTTCGCGTAGGCAACACTGAATTGCGTCTGCACCTGGGTCACGAAGTCGCTGCGCAGGATCGGCCGTCCGTTGACGAGCGCCATGACCTCCGGCGGCACGGCGCTGGTGCGCGTGCCCTTGGCCGTGAACAGGCTGTAGCCGGCAAGCCCGAGGCCGAGCAAGGCGCCACAGGCGAACAGCATGATGAGTGAGCGCCGTGTCTGCGCACCGTGCGGATCATGGACGCTGGAGGTCAGGCCGCCGGTTTCGTCTTTCGTCTTTCGCATGTCGTTCGATCTCCTCTATC
>NZ_JBSAXD010000104.1:0-684 GCF_053427715.1 Burkholderia sp. MR1-5-21 | reverse complement strand
GAATTGCGAGACTCCGGCGTCGGCTGCCGCTTCGATCTTCTCGACCGCTGCGCTGCCGCCTTCCGCTGCAACCGGGTCGAATCCCGTCGAACGCACCGTGATCACCTTGATCGGATCAGAAGATTGCACCGTCGCGATCGCGTTGCCCGCATAGATCGGGCGCTCGAACGTGTCGGCCGAATCGACCGCCGTGATGTCCGAGATCTGCGCAACGTCCAGCTTCGCGGCGATACGCGGCGCGATGTTCTTGCCGTAGGCAGTCGCCGGCGCCAGGATGTGCGAATAGTCCTTCGCGATGTTCAGCGCGGTTGCCTCGACGTTTTCCGCGAGGCCTGCGGCCAGTTGCGGTGCGTCGGCCAGCAGGACCTTGCTGACGCCGGCAATCTTCGCGGCTGCATCTGCAGCCGCTTGTGCGTTGTGACCCGCGACCAGCACGTGAATGTCGCCGCCGATCTTCTGCGCAGCAGCCACCGTGTTCAACGTCGCTGCCTTGATCGACGCGTTGTCGTGTTCGGCAATAACCAGAATCGTCATTTTCTTTCCGCTCCCTCTTACAGCACCTTGGCTTCGGTCTTCAGCTTCTCGACCAGCGTCTTCACGTCCGGCACCTTCACGCCGGCCGCGCGCTTCGGCGGCTCCGCCACCTTCAGCGTCTTCAGACGCGGCGTCACGTCCACGCCAAGC
>NZ_JBSAXD010000103.1:0-688 GCF_053427715.1 Burkholderia sp. MR1-5-21 | reverse complement strand
GCGAAGTCGAGCACGCGGACCCAGTAGTTGCCGCCAGCCGCGCCGATCACGATCGGTGCGGCGATCACGAACGCCGCGGTCAGGATGCCGATGGTGACGGTCTTCGCGGTGTTGCGTTCTTCGACGAGCGTCGTCGAGGTTTCGATCGGTTGAATGGATGTCATGTTCTTGCTCCCCTTTCGTTACGCGCGGTCCGCGACCCGTTCGCCGAGCAGGCCCGACGGACGGAACACGAGAACGATGATCAGCACGATGAATGCGAACACGTCCTGGTAGTTACTGCCGAACACGCCGCCCGTGAGGTTGCCGATATAGCCGGCGCCCAATTGCTCGATGAGACCAAGGAGCACCCCGCCGACCATTGCGCCCCCGAGGTTGCCGATCCCGCCCAGCACCGCCGCGGTGAACGCCTTCATGCCGGGAATGAAGCCCATGTAGAAGTGCACGTTGCCGTATTCGGACGCGATCATCACGCCGGCCAGCGCGGCGAGCGCCGAGCCGATCATGAAGGTCGCCGAGATCACGAAGTTCGGATTCACGCCCATCAGGCTCGCGGTGTTCGGGCTTTCCGCGATCGCGCGCATCGCGCGGCCGAGCTTGGTCTTGTGCACGAGCAGCAGCAGGCCGCCCATCACGATGAACGCGACGGCGATGATCACGATTTCAGTCATCGAGATCACGGCGCCGG
>NZ_JBSAXD010000102.1:0-728 GCF_053427715.1 Burkholderia sp. MR1-5-21 | reverse complement strand
CCTTGGCGTGGACGTCACTCCGCGTCTGAAGACGCTGAAGGTGGCGGAGCCGCCGAAGCGTGCGGCCGGCGTGAAGGTGCCGGACGTGAAGACGCTGGTCGAGAAGCTGAAGACCGAAGCCAAGGTGCTCTAAGGACGGAGGAACGATGACGATACTGGTAATTGCCGAACACGCCCTCTCGAAGGATGCCTCCGCTGAGGGCAGCACGTCGATCAAGGCCGCGACGTTGAATACCGTGGTGGCGGCACGCGCCATTGCCGCGTTCGGCGGCGGTGACATTCACGTGCTGGTCGCGGGCCACAACGCGCAGGGCGCGGCCGATGCAGCGGCGAAGATCGCCGGCGTGTCGAAAGTCCTGCTGGCCGACGCACCGCAACTGGCCGCAGGCCTCGCGGAAAACGTCGAGGCAACCGCGCTGAACATCGCGAAGGACTATTCGCACATCCTGGCGCCGGCAACCGCCTACGGCAAGAACATCGCGCCGCGTATTGCCGCGAAGCTGGACGTTGCGCAGATCTCGGACATCACGGCGGTCGATTCGGCCGACACGTTCGAACGCCCGATCTATGCGGGCAACGCGATCGCGACGGTGCAATCTTCCGATCCGATCAAGGTGATCACGGTGCGTTCGACGGGCTTTGACCCGGTTGCAGCGGAAGGCGGCAGCGCAGCGGTCGAGAAGATCGAAGCGGCAGCCGACGCCGGAGTCTCGCAATTCGTGAGCCGC
>NZ_JBSAXD010000101.1:0-736 GCF_053427715.1 Burkholderia sp. MR1-5-21 | reverse complement strand
GGCTCGAGCGAATCGGTCGCGCACAGCTTCGGGACGTTGACGCCGGCTTCGATCGCCGCGCGCATCACCGACGTGCCGGCCGGCACCGTCACCGGCCGGCCGTCGATCTCGAGCGTGACGTCGGTGTCGGCGTGGCGCTGCGGCGTGCCGTAGTCGGTGTCGTCGAACGGGTCGCGTGCGCGCGCCTGCGCGGCGCTCTTGCACGCGCACTGGCCGGAGCCGCAGCCGCCCTGGCGGGCGTTGATCGTGTCGAGGGACATGCGAGGCTCCTTCGTGGTCAGGCCGCGGCCTGGGTCGGGCCCGGCGCGGCGTCCTTGCCGGCGGCGAGACCGAAATCTTCGGGGAAGTGATCGAGTGCGGACAGCACCGGGTACGGCGTCATCCCGCCCATCGCGCAGAGCGAGCCGGCGAGCATCGTGTCGCACAGGTCGCGCAGCAGCGTGACCTGGCGTTCCGACGTGTCGCCGTGGCGGATCCGGGCGATCGTCTCGACGCCGCGCGTCGAGCCGATCCGGCACGGCGTGCATTTGCCGCACGATTCGATCGCGCAGAACTTCATCGCGTATTCGGCGAGCTCGGCGAGGTTCGACGTGTCGTCGTGCAGCACGATGCCGCCGTGGCCGACGACGGCGCCGATCGCCGCATAGGCCTCGTAGTCGAGCGGCACGTCCCATTGATGTTCGGGCAGGTAGGTGCCGAGCGGGCCGCCGACCTGCGCGGCGCGCGCGGGCCGGCC
>NZ_JBSAXD010000100.1:0-808 GCF_053427715.1 Burkholderia sp. MR1-5-21 | reverse complement strand
ATGTCTGACCTTCCACGCTACGAAAAACTGCCGCTGTTCAACCCGCACCGCAAGACCTTTACCTGTGTCTATCAGGACCAGCACGTGCCGTCGATAGATCCACAGGCTGAATTGTGGTTCCAGCAGGCGTTGGCGCTTGATGACCCGAACATCGACTACGACAACCGCAACTACCCGAAGATCTACCAGTTGTACACGCAGGCAGCCGAACGCAATCACTGGAAGGCGATGCTCAATCTCGCCTCGCTGATACTGAGCGACCACGCGGGGGTGCCGAACCATGATCCTGAGGCCGCTATCCGCTGGGTGGAGAAAGCGATGAAACTGGGTGTGCCGGACGCCTACGACATGATGGGAATCTATCACCAGAACGGGATGATCAAGGGGGGCGACGCCACAAGCGCATATGCTTTCTTTCAGCGTGCGGCCGACATGGGTAGTCCATCCGCGCAGACGTTCTTGGGTTACAAGATGGCGGGCACCTACGACGATCCGGCTGAAGGCTTTTGGGGTAACTTGCCCATTGCAACCCAGATGCTCGAATGTGCTTTCGCCCAAGGCTACGGCGATGCCGCGGAAAAGCTGAGCCTGATCTATGCGCGACCGAACACTTCAGACGCAAAATTGCGGGCACTTAAGATCTTACTGAGATGGACCCGACGCCCCCCTTCGGAGCACACTGACGGACTTCACCGGACGTCTGGAGGTTCATCATGGAAATCGACATGCTCGGTATTGATCTAGCGAAGCAGGTGTTCCAGCTCCACGGCGCCGACCGTCGCGGCCGAGCCGTGCATCGGGCGAAGGT
>NZ_JBSAXD010000010.1:0-246374 GCF_053427715.1 Burkholderia sp. MR1-5-21 | reverse complement strand
CAACGTCGATGGGAGGGGACAGGCGCGAGAAATCGCGGATGGACGTAGCCCGTCAGCTACGAAGGTCGATGCGTCGGGGGAACGCGAGATAGTCCAAGCGTAATGCGGACGCGGCCGCGATTCGGCGTGAATGCTCGCCAATCGCGTATAGCTTTGGCGACGGACGGACATTGCCGGCGCGCGGGCAGCCACAGTTCAACCGGTTGAGCCCCTTCAGGCGAAAAGCTCCACAAAAACGTATCGCTTTTCGGGATTCGCGCGACTTGACTTTCGGATCGCGGCGGCAGACTGGAAGTGTCATCCACTCTTATGGCGCTCGCCATGTCTGCTACCGTCCTTCTGGTCTTTGTTCTCTGGTTTGCCTATCGCGCGTTCCGCCGTCCAGTCGTCGCGAAGCGTCCTGCCATGCCGAGAACGCGCGCCGAGGCATCGGGCGACATCGGCTAAGCCCGTGTGCTGTCCGAATTCCGGACCGTCCTGCCGCGGCTCTGCGGCAACGACTATTACGTGCATCCGTGTGCCGTGCTCCTCCACCACGCACCCGGCACGGCATTCCCGACGGCCGAGGTCGATCATCTTGTCGTGACGCCGTTCGGCATCGTTGTGATCGAGACGAAGAACTGGTCCGGCCGGATCGCACCGGGTGCGGACGCAACCAGTCTCCTGTGTCACTGGCCTGACGGCAAGCTCGAGGAGCGACGCTCACCGCTCGCGCAAAACCGCGCGAAGGTCGCGTTCCTGCGCGCGATGCTGCCCGCCATTTGGGACATCCACGGTGTCGGGGTGTTCTCCAACGGCGCGTGCGCCCTTTCGCCCGATCTGCCGCTGGCGCTCATTCGGGTCAACGACCTGGCTCACTGGATGCGCGCAAAAAAGGAGCAGTTCGAAAAATCCGGCAGGCCCGCCATCAACGTGCAGGCGGCATGGGACGCGATCCAGCGTCTCTGTATCGGCATGGGAGACGAGACCGCTCTGGCGGATCGTCGACAGCGCGGTCGGTACTTTTTAGTTTAAATAGGGTCGCACCCTAAAGAATCGGGAAAAAATGCCGAAATGACTTATTCCTGTAACAAACTCAGGACCCGCCTAAAAGCGGGGTGATTTCGTGCAGCTTTTCACCCTGGCGGAAAACTAACGCGGCGTATTCTGGGGTTCGCCACCCCGCTACTCGCATTTGTGGTTTCGTCTCTGCGCCTCCGAGGATCCGGTCGGCGCGGCTGACTGGTTATATGGAGACAATAATGAACTCGAAGAAGCATCCAAAGAAGCCCGACTCCGACGAGGATTTCGACCCGACCGTTCCCGACAACTCATCGGAGCTGTCCGATGACGAGGTCGACGACTTCGATCTGTCGGCCACCTTCGCCCATATTCCGAGCCAGCGCGAACTCCGCGACGTCGCCCGAGATATGTTTGCCGGGCTGCCCGACGCGCTGATCCGCACCATTGTTCAGGAAAGCGAGGAGGTCGCGCACTCGACCCGCAAGATCCTGCAGGAGCATATGCGGATCGGCGGTAACTTCGTCCACATCCTGACGAGCGTGTTGGGCCACTACGTGACCGAACAAGGCGATACGAAGAGCGTTCACAGCCGAGCGAAGCAGCTTGTCTACGGGTACCTGACCCGCGTGTTCCGCAAGTCCAAGTCGTCAGTCCGGCTGTACATTCGCTGCTACGAGAAATTCTCCAATAACATTGGCGCGATCGAGATGCTCACGCACAGCGACATGGCGCTGTTGGTCGGGAACGGCATTGGCGACGACGTCGTGGACATGGTGATCGATGCGCGACGCGAAAACCCGGACCTGTCCAAGCGCGATGTCAAGCAACTGATCGCGGACTACCGCGATCAACTTGCGGAGAGAAACACCCGCATCGATGCCGTGACCAATGATCTGACGACGACCGTCGGTCGACTGGACGTCGCGGAACTCGAAATTAAACGGCTGACCAAGTCCCTCGAAGCCGTGCGGCTCGAGCAGGCGCAGGAACGAGAAAACGCCGAAGCCACCTCGGTCGAGTTTGCGTCGGTCAGCAAGCAGGTCAGCACGCTGCAGCACGAGCTCGCCAATCGTGAACGCGAAGTCGAGCGAATGAGCCGCGAGCTGACGGAGATCCGCGCCAATCCTCCGAAGGAGAAGGTGCCAGTGCCGACCGTCCCGGATGCCTACAAAAACCTGTCCGATGCGCTCCAATCCAAACTGGCGGAATTGAACGACGTCACCGCGCGCCTCGACGAAAAGACCGGCGAATTGAATGCGCTCGAAGAGAAGGCCAAGCAGCACCAGTCGGCGATCGAAGCCAGCGCGGCACTGGAAACGAAGGTGCGCGGCCTCATCGAAAAATTCGGTGCATTCGTCCAGGACTACCACAGTGCGCAATTGCTCGTGACGGCCGGCGGGAATCCGGTGCGATTCAAAAATTTGTTCCAGGCGCTTGCCGACCTGATCTCAAAATTCGGCGGCGAGGTGCAAGCCGCCGCCCGTGCAGCCTGAGTGCCCGGGCGCGTTGACGCCCGTGATAGCAATTCGAGAAAACACCAGCAATGAATAAGAAAACCGCCCGGGATACGTACCGGTCCGTCGAACGCCACTACGTACCCGATTGGCTCACGAATCGTATCCAGATCGCCAACTTCGATCTAGTCGACCACATGATCTGGCTGTTGCAGGAGGACGGCCGCTTCAACGAGATCCTCTGCGTCGAGCGCAAGGAAATCGAGCATTTCAAGCACAACGCTCCGTCGTTGCGCAACCTGCTGCGCACGCCGTTTCTCATGATCGCGCCGACGCTGGAGACGGTCGAGGACTGGCGCTGTTTCATCGACGAGACGCCGACGACGCTCGCCGTCGACGACCTGCGCCGCAAGATGCCAAAGTTGAAGGCGCTGGCGCTCTCGATGATCGAACACCACAACCGCATCTTCGTGGACTTGATCACGAGCGTCATCCATATGAACGTGCTGGCTGCCCCGCTCTTGGGCATCACGACCGAGCTCGCCAACTATCTGGTGTCGGTGCCGCCGTACAAGCTGCGTCTCGCGCTGCACCGCATGCAAGGCCTGCCGCTGTTCCGCTGGCGCTTCAACACGCCGACGTTCTGGTATCAGTTCACGGCCAAGACGCTGACGGACGAGATGGTCGCGCATCACGTCATGCAAACCTCGCCGATCCGAACAGGCGAGATGCCGCGCGGGTCCGCCTGGAGCGAGCTGCGACAGCCGCGCGAGAAGAACGAGATGTACGCGTACGCGCTGATGGCGTATAAGTGCCGCGCGTCGACGGTCTCATCGCTGTTCCGACTCAACCAGAACGCGATGCGCCAGCGCTACGTCGAAATGCACGGCACCAGTTCGCCATGCGGAAATCTCCCGACCTCCCTCCCGTGGTTCGTGGAGACGCCGCACAACCGGCTCCATGCAACGATCTTCACGTGGCTGTACCGTGCCGCGCTGGCCGCCGGCGCGAACGGTCCCGAAGCATTGATTGCGACCAACGACGTCTACGAGCAACTGTTCGACGGGGCCGGCGCCATCTCGGCGGATCGCGGCTGCAACCTGACGCGCGCCATGGCCGCGGATACCCGGCTCGCGATCGCACCGTGCCGCATGTGCCGGACGCACTACGTCGTCAGCAACAACGACGCGAAAATCGAAATGCAGCAGAGCTTCGACTGCCCCGCCTGCAACAACCAGCTTGGGCCGAAGCGTCGCGGCAGCCGTAGTCGAGTATCCGATGGACAACACTGAGCTCCCGGAGTTGCCCGCCGGGCTGGTGGTGCTCAGCTCGGACGGCCGCGCCCAGTTTGGGTGGTTCAATCCGGAAACGAACGAGTATTGTGCCGAGGCCGACGGCCGGCTGATCCCGAACGCCATCGGTGCGATACCGTGGGTAGCAGATTGGGCGCACTGAGCACCGGACGATGGAAGACTTTGCCTACCTCTGCACCGAGAGCAACGCCGCGTGGCTATCCGGCCGCGGCGATGGCCGCTTCGAGCGATACGAGCGCTTCTATCAGGAAGAGCGCGCGCGTCTCGCCGACGGGTTCGATCTTGAGCAGGTCAACGAGGCCTATGTGGGATGGGCTGCGCGCCGGGCGTCCCCATTCCTCGCCTTGCTCTGCGCCCCTTGGATGGGTAAGGTCGCCATCGCATTGTTTTGCCTGTACGTGGCGGGACGACTTGTGCCGGTGATGTCGGCTCAGGCCCCCGGCGCCACCGGTGTTGCACTCGTGACGGCCTTCGTGGGGTTGCGGATCGTCCATCGGAGACGAAGCAAGGCGAGTTGATCGGGATGTTCCTCGACCGACTGCGGCTCCACGCCATTGCATCGATCTCGTGCTTCGCCCGCCCAAACGGCGGGCTTTTTTTGGTATTCGCGATTCAAGCCATGGAGAAACTGGCCGATAACTACAATCTGCGCCTTCTTGGCCCGGCCGTGCCTCAAGGAACCTAGGTCCCCGCCGTGACGACTTGACTTTGCGACTCGCCCGGTACGATGAAATTAAGGTGTGCAACCGGCACGCCCAACAACAAAACGAGGAAACAAGTAATGAAGAAGATCACGACCATGAGCCTTTCAGCCCTGTCAGTGGCGGCGCTTCTGACGCTCGCGGCTTGCGGCGGTGGCGGCGACGGTGGCGGTAGCTCCACGGGGTCGACCAGCAGCAATTCCGGCTCGTCGGGCAGCAATTCGGGCTCGTCGGGCAGCGGATCGACGTCGGCCGCCGTGCCCGGTACGCTCGTTAGCCCGCAATATCCGGCGGGCGGCGCACAATTGGTAGCCCTCAACCTGCTGAACCAGTACCGCACGCAATGCGGCTTCCCCGCCCTCAAACAGAACACCGTGCTCGATCAGGCCGCCCAGAACCATGCAAAATACATGGGACTCAATGGCGCAGTGACGGATACCGAAGCATCCGGCAGTCAAGGCTTTACGGGGGCCGGCTACATTGATCGTGCGATCGCGGCAGGCTTTCCGAGTGGTGCACTTGGAATCGGGGTTAGCGGAGCCGGGAATGCCGTATTTACAAGCAATTTCAATGCAACTCTCGCGGGGCAGCAGTTCGTCTATTCGCTGTTAGGTGGCGCTTACCACGCGGTCGTTTCAACGTTCCCGGTCGATAACGCCGGTTTTGGCGAGTACGAAACTCAAACGACTTCCGGCTCGTACACCTATACCGAATCGTGGCAGTCGATCAGTCTCTACAACACAAGCACGCAAGCAATGCAGAACGGTCCCAAGACGTTCCCGTGTGATGGTGTGACCGGTGTTCCGTACCGCGAAGTTGGCGAAATTCCTACTCCTCCGAACGTATCGACTTCGGGCTGGGGGACGCCGATCGTTGTGATGGGTAATCTCTCCGACACCATCATCCTGCAATCCGCGTCCGTGTCGGGACCATCCGGAGCGGTGGCAGTTCAGGTGCTGAACGCCAACACCGACCCGAACAAACTGGTCGGAACGTACCAAGCCGTTGCCTACCCGACCTCGCCCCTGTCACCGAACACGACGTACAGCGTGACGCTTAACGGTACAGTCAACGGCGCGGCGTTTTCGCGCAGCTTCAGCTTCACGACGGGCAACGTGGTCGGCTAATCAGCGCGTCGGCTCTGAAAGCTCAAAGGCGCCCAATTTTTGGGCGCCTTTTGCTTTTAACCGCCCGTGTAGCCAGACACTGGCCAGGATTGAAGTTGATAGACAGTGCCGTTGTCGATCCTCACCGCACAAGAGAAGTCCCAGTCGTTTCCTGAATAGTCACCAGAGACATAGCTGGGTCCTGTACCCCAACGACCGGCCATCATCGTCGCAACTCCAGTGCCGAACGTGTAGGGGGCGAAGTCGCTATTCACGAACGCCACGGAATACGGTGGGGTAGCTGCGACGGCGCTATTGCAGATCTGTGCCCAATTTGGTGTTGCGGGGGGCTGAACCGGGGGCGGCGGCGTTACGTGCGGTGTACACGTGGGCTGAGTCCAACTTGAGCCCGTCCATGAAGACGATGAAACTGTGTCGTAGCCAGCAGGACAAGTCGGCTGCGCCTGATAGTTGCATTGCGGCGTACTCCAACGCGATCCCTGCCAGACCGACGCAGACACCGTCGTCCACCCCGCACCGGACTGACACTGCGGTTGGGGAATCGGTGCATTCCACAACGGCGTCACGCACGACGAATCCTGATACCCCCACGAACACCGCACCGGTGCCGCCTCCGCGTGCGTCGTCATGAGCAGGCAGCACGCGAGCATCATCAACGCCCTGAACAAAGCCTTCACCTCGATTTCTCCCGTCAATACGCGCAGTAGGTTTCCACGACGACGTTGCCGCCCATCCCGTTGCCATTGCCATCCGTGATCCATACCGTCCATGGCCCCGAACCGGACGTCGTGACATTCAACGTCGCGGTCGGATCCACGTAGATGTTCTGCGGCGTCGCCACGATCTGCGGCGTGCCGCCCATCATGCAGGGCGGCGTCGGCACGCTCCAACCGTTCTGGACGACGTAGTAGTTGTAGCGCAGCGCGGTGCCGCCGATCGGCAACCACACATTGTCCTGACACGACAGCCACTGGCCGCGCCCATCGGCGTTCTGGGCGGCCGCACCATTCGTCGGGCACCACCCGCGCGGCCACGCGGCCCGACCGGGGGTAATGGTCTGCCACACGTACAAGTTGTTTTGCACGGTGCTATTGCCGGTCACGATACTATTGCCGTTCGTGGTGCTGTCGCCGGTCACAATCGGTGCTGGCGCCGATCCACCCTGGTTCTGTACATACAGTGTCCCGGTGCGTATCGCTGCGTTAGTCGAATCACCGTAGTAAATCGCGCCACCGCCGATGTTCAGCGCGTTGCCGGCCTGAAGATTCGCCGTTGCCGCACTGATGTTCCCCGTGGCAGTCACGTTCTTCAGGTTGTTGATGCTGACGCCGTTCGCGTTCTGGTCCCCTGTCCACGTCAACGAACCATCGCGCCGGATATACACCGAGTTCCCGTCCGTCGACGGCCCGTTCACCGCCAACACGACACCGGGCGGCGTGCCCGGCACCGGGTTAGCCGCCGTCCAGGAACCATTCAGGCCATACACCGTGGCCGAGTTTTGCGCCTTCGAGAACCCGAACCCCGTGGCGGCCGCCTGCGCCACGATGCTCGCGCCGACCGGATCGGGTTGACCATTCCTCGTCACCGGCTTCGACGGATAGAACGTGAAACTCACGTGGCAGCCGCCGGGTGCGCTCGCGCAGCCGGCCGGCCCGACGCTCATTGCCACGTTGTACGTGCCGCCCCAGTAGGGTCCGGACGCGTACGTCGTCTTCAGGTAACCGGCCGATTGCAGTTGTCCAAGGGTAGGCGGCGTCACCGACGTCGGACCGGGCGCCACCAGCTGCGAGACCAGCGACGTGTAGTTGTCCGTCACCCACTGCACCAAGGCCTGATACAGCACGCCTTCATTTTGGCCCTCCGCCGTCAGCACCTCGGTCCGGCGCTTGGCCACGTCATCCTTGATGCTCACCACCGTCAGCATGGCTGCAGCGACCAGGACAACCGTCATCTCAATGATGCTGAACATGGCGCGGACCTTACTTGCCGTGCGTCGTGTACATCACCATCGTCGCGGTCGCCCCGGCCGACGCGCAGGCCGTTCCCGCCGCCGTGTCACTAAAGGTCACGGTCGGGCTCGCCACGGTCGTGGTGTTGATCTTCACCATCGAGTAAGCGCCCGCGATCGCGCCCGCCGTCAGCGCGCACACCGTCGCTGGGACCGGATACGTCAATGCAATCGCGTCGTTCGCCGTCGTGACCGTGCTCGGCGCTGCCGTGACCGCCCCGCCGAACAGACCCGTCAGGGTGCCGCCAGCGACGTTGATCCGGCTACCGGCCGAATCGAATGCGTGGTTCTGCGCGAGCGTCGTCAGCGTCTCGGCCGAGAAGTCCGTGTCGGCCTGCGTGGCATCCTGAATCCCGGCGACGAACAGCTGCGCCTCGCTCTTGAATTGATGCGCGTGGATGCGATCCATCACATACCCGCGGCCTTGGTAGACGACGAGCGCGAGCAATGCGGCACCCGCCATCACTGCGGCAGCTTCAATCATCGAGAGTTCACCGCTCTGCTTGCGGCGACGGGCGATGCGGCGGTAGTAATCTTTGTCGTGAATCGACGGCAACTTGCTCATGGCTATTTCCTTGTAGTCAGAAAGTTTTCGAGGCTTGGGTCGGTGTGTTGTCAAAGCTCACAGCACCGGTCGAGACGTACGAGCCCAGACCGAGGGTGATGAACATCAGAACGGCAAACAGCATCAGTACGTAGTGGGTGATCTTCGCGTTGCGGCGCACGGTTTCGACCACGCGATTCAGCGAGTTCTGGCCGAGATCCTTGATCGACTCGACGAACTGGTCGCGGCTCGCCGCGTCGGTCATGATGTCGATCGTCGCTTCCGAGAAGATCCCGGTATCGAGCGCGTGCATCGGCTCCTCGGGCCGCGCGGTCAGCCGCGCGCTCATGCGCCTCAGGTGCCACTTGAGCCACGGGTCGGCGGAGACCGTCAGCTTGTCGAGCGCCGCGCGCAACGTCAGGTTGGAGTCAAACAGGCCGGCCAACGACACGATCAGCAGGGCCGCGCGCAGATCCCGGCGATTGCGCCACATCAACGGCATCGCATCGAGGCGGTTGCGCAGCGCACCGGTCCAGCGCTTGAGCGTATGGAAGTAGCCCACCACGATCGACGCGACGATCGATGCGCTCAGCCACCAGTAATCGGCGCAGAAGGTGTCAACCACATAAACGAATCGGCCGAACGCCGACCACTGCTCGAGCGGCTTGATGTCGAGCGTCTGCGGCAGGATCTCGCTGCCGAACAGCACGCACGTCGCGTACAGGTACATCAGCAGGAAGGCCGGATACGCCATCTGCAACGACGTGGTCGCCGACAGCACGCCTTTCGCGTGCGCGGCCATCTCGGCAAGCTCGAGGCCGCGCACCGCCGCGTCGTCGCGCGGCGACTGGCCCGCCAGATCGAGCAGAACGTATTCGTCGTTCGGGATGAACGGCTTGATCGCAGTCGCGAAGTCGTCGCCGGCCTGCATGCGCTGCGCGATCTTCTGGAACACCACCCACACCGCGTTCTTCCGCGCGCAGTGCCGCTGTTCGAGCGTCGTCAGGCGCTCCACCAGCGTCTCGCTGTTGCGCAGCCCTTTTTTCGCGACGTCCAGCCGCGTCTCGCGATAGAACATCTCGCGCATCTTCCTGAAGCGCCACGTCGCGAGCTTCAACCGCTCGCCGGCCGGCAACGCCATGAAAAACGAATAGACCAGCGCCTTGATCACGACGGCATCCTCCCGTCCCGGTCCGGATAGACACGGTAGGTGTCGAACGAGCGCATCGACTCGTCAATGAAACGCGGGTCGATGATCCCGCAAGCCGCTTTGTACAATGCGTGCTCGTACACCGTCTTGCCGGTCATGTCCGCGTCGCCGAAGCCCGAGATGCGGCTCGTACGGTACACGCGCGTCGCACCACGCCAGTCCCGCTCGGCCACGCGGTCGAGAAATTCCGGCGTCGGACGGTACAGCTCCATCGCGAGCGTCTGGCCCTTGATGCCGGCCGCGACCTTGCCCGTGCGCGTAAACAGGCCCGGACGCCGGCAATGCGCGCAGCCGTCGTCGTTGCGGCACGCCATGGCCGAGGTGTCGAGCCCAAACTTGGTTTCGAGCGTCGCCAGCTTGGACGCGGGCAGCACATCGCGCGCCGGCCGCTTGCAGTGTGGGCAGAGCAGCGGAATCAGCTTCTGGTTGCCGAGCGCGTTCAGGAATTTTTCCGAGGCGACCTCATCCATCGCGAGCCGCAGGCGGCCCCCCACGAGGCGCATCACCGCGCCGATGATGTCGTCCGCGTGCAGCGTGGTGCGCACCGGATGGCCGGTGAGCGCGAGTTCCGCCACCAGCGACGCGACCACGGCGTCGCGGATTTCGCCGACCGTCACATCGTCCGGGTCCATTCGCATCAGCGTGCGGATCACCTCGGCCGATTTCCGGTTCGCTTCCTCGTCGGACTCGCCGGGGCGACGCTGGATCGAAATGTCCGACAGCCACGGCGCGGGCACTTCAGACGGTTCATTGACGGCGAACTGCTTCTTCACGTCGCGATCGGGCAGCATGTAGGACAGCGCCCGCAGCATCGTGGTCTTCGCCGAGCCGGTTTCGCCGGTCAGGATCGTCACGCCACCGCTCACATGACCGAGCGCATCGATGATCGCAAGCTGCGACGGCTCGAGGCCCATGTCCTGCGGCAGCCGCACGTTCACGTGGCGGAAATTGCCGTCGAGCAGTCGCAGGCCGACGTCAAATCCACCCACGAGCGGTGCGCTCTGCCAGCGAATGTTGACGATGTCCGTGTATGCGGCCAGCGGAATCATCGCGGACTGGGGCGCGGTCGGTTGGAACGTTTCGCCCGAGTTGGTGTTGCGCTGGACGAGATCCTGATACGCGGCCGACAGCGCGCGCCGCACCAGTGCCTTCGGCATCTTGCGGTACGAGTACAGCACGCCGTCAACGCGGAACCGCAGCTCGACCTCCTCGGCGTAGTCGCGGTATTCCCAATGCGAATCGCTTGCCCCGTACCCGGTCGCGGCTTCGATCACGTCGCGGAACGCGCCGATCGCGCGCGACGTTTCAGGAATCACGGACGGCGAGCGCTGTTCCTTCGCGTACAGCGCGGCGATCACGTCTTCTGCGGCGACCATTTCCTCTTGCACGGCGATGTGGGCGCGCGCCAGGTCCTTCAGGTACGTCGCATAGAGCTCGCTCTCGTGAAAGCGCTGCGTTGCGACGACCGTCGCGATGCCCGCTTGCAATTCGACCGCGATGAACTCGCGACGCGCGGCCTCGGTAATGCGCAGCGCGGCATCCGCACCGCGCTGGCAGAGCACGCGCTTGAATGCGATCGCGTCGGCGGACACCAGCCGCGGCAGTCCGGTTTCCATCGATGCGAACGGCGACTCAATGGAATCCAGGCCGATCCGGCGCAACGTCGGCTCATTGTGCGCAGACTCATCCGGCGTCGCGTGTGGCGCATCATGCGGCGCGACCGCCTGCGGATACCCGGCATCAGGCGCGGCGTCAACGCGGTCGGCCATCGGATGCGCAGCGGCGGCTGGCTGCGCCACCTCCACGGGCGACGCATGCGGTTCGACCGCGTAGTGGGTCGGGGCCGTCTCGTCGGCATCGACTGGCGCGCCTGCGGGGATGCTCGTGGCCGTGCTCGGCGCTTTGTCGTCGACAACAGATGCGAGCGCCACCGCATCGATGGCCTCCACATCGGCGAATTCCGCCTGCATCATGCGCAGTCGCATGCCCCCCATCATCGGCCGATCGGCCACCGGCGGAATCGGCTTGCTCGGTCGGCTGGTGGTCTTGAACCGTGGCTCGCGCAGTTCCGGTGGCGCCTTCCCATCGACCGGGGTATTGCCGACGATCGGCATCGCCGACGGCGACGCGCTGACGAAGCCCGACGTCATCGCCTTCATCCGCGCGAACAGACCGCGCTTCGGTTCGGCCGGCGCGTCCGTACCCTGAAACATGCTCATCGCGGCCCTCCCATCGGCATGGCCGGCATCGAGCCGCCCGGCGGCAGCGGTGCGCCGAGGTCGATCAGCGAGCGAACGGCGTTCGTCGACGGCGACAAGGCCGGCGCGGCACTGCGGATCGGTTCTTTCCACTTGCGCTTGCCGTCGCTGACGGACACGGAGAATCCGTCGACACCGGTCACTTTCCAGCCATTAAGCAGCGTCGTACCGACGTGCCCGGGATAGATCGCCTCGCGATATTCGTACAGCACCGAGGATCCCGTCTCGTCGTGAAAGGCCCCAACGAACGTCACGGGGTCCGCGGACGGGCGCGCATTCACGGGCTTCGCGATCGGTGGCGAAGGCGGCTTGCCGGTCGCCCCGGACGCACCGGACGCACCGGACGCGGCAGCGTCTGCGCCTGGCAGCGCGGTTTGCGGCCCTGGCGCAGCGGTGTTGCCCGAGAGTTGGCGAACGATGTTCGCGCGCGCCATCTGGTCGATGTCGTCGAGGTTCAGATGCGGTGTCGCGGTGTCCGCGTGGGCCGTGACGGCCACACCGGCGCACGCCACGACGAGCGTGCGTTTAATCCAGAACATAGAATTTGCCCTTCGCGGTGAAATGGACGCCGTACGGCGTATCGCCCAGATCGTTGCGGCTCGCGCTGCCCGATCCGCCCTGCAACTTGAGTTCGACCTTCAGGCTCTCCAGCGCCATGTTCGGCGGCAGCTTCGCCAGCAACGGCGCTTGCCAGCGAAACCCTTCGATGATCCAGGTGCCTTGCTTGATCAGATGCGGGCCCGCCTCGCTGGCTTCCACGCCCGCCAACGAAAGCAACGGCTTCGGCTCGTCGATCTGCACCGTATAGCCATACGCACGGATCTCGACCAGCGCGCTCGACATGCGTTGCGCCGGCGTCTGCAAGCGGTCGATAAGCGCCTGCTCGCTCGGCCACTGCTTCGCCTCTTTCACGGCGACCGGCGCGACGCTCGGCACGGCCGGGCCCTGCGTGGTCAGCGCCTTGCCGTCACGCGCGAGCACGATCGGCTGCATGGAAGAAGGTGCGTCGGTCAGAAAGTCGGCGAAGCTGCCGCCCTGGCGCCCGTACGTGATCGTGCAGTGACCCATCGCCGGGCAGTCCGTGACCTGCACCTGCCAGCCCTTGCGCACCGACTCGGTCCGGCCCACCGCGTCGAGCAAGGCCGGCGCCAGCGCCGAGGCGCGCGGCATCGGTCGCGCGAAGGCCGAATGCACGGCCTCGGCATAGCGCTCTTGGAAGGTTGGCGGCCGGGGCGGCGGCGGCGGCGGCGACAGCACATCGATCAGCTTCGTCGCGCCGAACACACCCGCCCCGACCAGCACGATCAGCGGGATCACGGCCGGGATGCTGATCGGCAGCTTGGCAATCCGGCCAATCTTGCGGGCGGCCAGTAACTCGCTCGCCTGAAACGGCTCGTCGACATCGCCCAGTTGCGCGCCCGAGCCGAGGGTGATCAGTTCGAGATTGCCGCGCAAACATGCCTGCTCGATTGCAAGGCGCCGGCGTTGCGCGTCTTCGAGCGACAGCACCTCGTCGCTGCGTACTGCCCCCCGCACCACGTAGACGGCATGTACGCGTTGGCCGTCCTGAAGCAGCACCAGCGCTGCCGGACGTGATTTCACGCGATCATGCAGCGCGATCCGGGCCGCACCGGAGTAAAGACGGGCGTGCTTGAGGTCCGTGCGGTCCTGCATCGCGAAGCCGCCGATCCGCTCGCTGCCGAGCTTGTACTCGACGTAGTGCGTGGCACCGAACGCGTCGGCATAGCGACGCCGCTCAGCGTCGCCGCCTTTCATCGGGTACGCGCGCCAGTCCAGGCCGAACACGAGTCGGGCATGCTTGTCCGACGGCAGAGGTTCCGTGATGTGGATCATGGCGCTCACATCGACGGCACGACCGTCGCCTTCAGCATGATGATCTGGAACGTCTTCGACTTGTTCCAGCTGCCCGTGATGCCGCCGATCCCGCCGTTCGTCGTGCTGTCGGCATGGTCGGTGATCGCGCCATACAGCACGACGGTCTGCCCATCGGCCAGCGCGATCGTCTGGTCATCCTTGCTGCCGATCGTGTGCGCCAGCTGGATCTGTTGCTGCGTCTGGCCGGAACCCACTCCTGCGCTGGTGAAGGGACCGTTCAGCTTCGAGCTGTCCGCCCAGTACGCGAGCACGATCTGGTTGTGGTCGTTGACCGCCGGAAGGATGTTCACGAAGTCGCCGGTCGTGATCGTGCCCGGCGTCAGGCCCGGCACCCCGCCGGAAGTCGCCGTCAGGCTCCCTGACGAGGGGCTCGTCGAACGCAGGTAGTCGTCGCTCTGGAACGATGCGACCGACACCGGCAGGCCGTTGAGCGTCAGCTTCGTCAGCGTATTGTCCTGAACGGTGCGGCCGTACTGGTTCAGGGCATTGATCGCCGCGTTCGTGCCGGTGAACGGCGCGTTCGGGTTCAGCACCGACACACCGACAGCCCCACCACCGCTGGACAACGAGGTCGGCGACGTGAAGCTGACCGCGTAGCGCGCGAGGCCCGCGTGCATCGCGTTAAAGACCACGTCCGCGTTTGCACCCGCCTGCGTGCCTTTGTTCAGGGCGATCTGGATCGTGCGCACCGTGATCGCGACCTGGCGCGTCGAGATCGCGTTCTCGCGCTGCAGCAGCTTGCCCATGTTGTCGGCCGCATCCTTCGTGTCGTAAATGGTCACGAGGCGGCTTTGCGGGTTCACGTTGACGCGGCCCATCGGCGACTTCAGGTTGTTCAGCTCGTTGGTGATCGACTCGATCTGGTCGAACGTGCCATCGCGCCCCGTCGAGGTTTGCGCGGAGAACGAGCCGGTATTGCCGCCCGAGCTCCCGCCACTGCCACCGCCCGACTGGTTGCCGGTCGACGTGTCCATGCCCTTGCTCATCGTCGAATTGATGTGCACCTTGCCGGGGATCGCGGCGATCTGGTACATGCGCGTGACGAAGCGCGAAAGGTTGATCTGCGAGCCGTCGAACGACCAGTCGAGGCCGAGGTCCGACGACATGCCGCGCAGGTACAGGCCGACCTTGCCGGAGAACGCCTGCGCGTAAACGGGCTCTTCCGAGGCTTTGCCGGTCCCGCCGCCTTGCGCACCGCCTTTGCTGTCACCCGATCCGGCACGCGGTACCAGCGCGTCGCGCGGCACGAACACGTCCGGGCTCAGGTGGACCGGGTAGCCGGTCGCGTTCGACACCGCGGTCGCGATCTGCTTGATACCGAGGTTCGCCGGCAAGGTGATCGTCTTGTCGCGGAACACCGCGGGCAGCGTCGCCTCATAGGCGAGCGGCACCATACGGTCGCCGAGGAAGGCAGTCGGCACGTCCTCGACGAGTGGCATCGACGCCGGCCCCTTGCCGAGCGCGTCGGTAATCGTGCCTTGCGCGGCGTCGTAGCTCGCGTTGACGTCGTGTTGCGACACGGCGCATCCGGCCATCGCCACGGTAACCACAATCGCGATGGCGGACTTCAAAAGGTGCATGCGCATGGTTCTCAGTCCTGGCAGTTGCCCGCGCGCGCGATGACGCGGATCACGTTATTGGTATGGCGGCACGCGCGCGTCGGTGTGCGCATGTGATTGGTCGCCTTCATCACCTGCTCGAGGATCGACGTGAAATCGCCGGTGAAACTCGCGTTGAATTCGAGCGGCAGGTCGTCGTCGATCTTCCAGGCGAGTTGCCAGCCCTGCGTTTGCAGCCAGCGATCGAGGGCATCGCGCAGATTGACGTCCTGCGGCGTCACGGAGAGCGTCAGCGAAGCTGGCGCTGCGGCCGGCACGCTTCCAGCGCCTGCCAGCACCACAGTTGCGACGCCCGTGCTGGCCGCCGGTGCGCCCGGAATCGTCGGCGCGCCCGAGACACTCACGGTCGCGGCGGTCGCCGCGACCGGTTGGGTCGGCGCGCTCAGAAGTTGCCAGCCGTCGGCGGATGCGGACGCCTTCGGTTCGATAGCCGCGCGCGAGCCGATCGCCATCCCGGCAAGGGCCACGGTGAGGAGAACGCGCACGACCGCGCGCGTCTGGACGGTAAGCTGCATGGTTATTGCCCCTGTTGCATGAGACGGCGGTAGATCGCGCTGGCGTACACCAGTTGCTTGGACGGCGAGGTGGCGTTGTACGCACCGACCGCTTTCCAGTTCGGCCCGAACTGGCGGATGTTCGACGCGAGAATCCACGTGCCGACATAGGCGCTCACGCACGCGTTGAACAGGTGCTCGCGACGGATGCCGTATTGCGCGAGCGTCGGCAACCATGCGGAGTTGATCTGCATCAGGCCGATGTCCTCGCTGCCATTGGTGTTGCGGTTGACCGCGTATGGCCGCATGCCGGATTCGTGCTGGGCGATCGCACGCACGAGCCGCGCATTGACGTGCTGATAGGCGGCCGCGTCGTCGATACAGTCGGCGTAGCAGGCATGCGCCGCGCCAGCCGTGACCAGCGCGACCATCAAGCGATGGAATTTCACGATGCGCTGCCCCCGCTCGATTGCGCCGTCGTCCTCGCGGGAGCCGGTGCGCCTTCCCGGTACGTGACGTCGTGGCGACGCTTCACGTTGACCGTGTTGCCGTCGGCGGTGACGATGTACTGATCGGGGGTGCCGTCGAACTTGTAATACCGGCCCTTCTGTTCGCCGCTGTCCAACTGGCGCGCATCGGTCACGCGAACCTGCACCACCGACTCCGCGAACTTGAAATACGTCTGGCCTTCCCGATCGAACACGTCTTCCAGATGCGCGCGGTTCGGCGCGTCGAAGTCGTACACGGTCTTCGCTTCACGCACGACCTCGACACGATGAGTTGCGTCGGCCACCACAAAGCGTGCGGCGCGGTCGATCGTCATCACGTTCGTCGTGCCGTCCCAGCCGGGGTGCAAGGTCTTCCCGTCGGGCGTCAGGAACGTCACGTCCTTGCCCGGGCGCGCAGCGAATCGAATCTGCGTGTGCGTGTCGTCGCCATCCCGGATCGCCTGCGCGCCGAAGTATTCGGCCAGGTGCGAGACGGTCGCCGGCGGCTCGGCAACGCGCGCGACAACCGCAGCCAGGCCGGCCTCGTCGGCGCCGTGCTCGCCCGGCGCATAGTTCAGTGCAGCCGACTTCGGTGCATCGCGCAGCAAGCGGACATGCCGCGTCCCGAAATCGACGTCGGCGTACAGCCCGGTTTGCGTCATCAGGCGGTCGAGCGCCTGCATCCAGTTCTCGCCGTCGCGCGTGGCGAATGCGGTGTTGCCGGTCAGGTCCACGTCCTTCTGCGCGGACCCCGTCCAACCTTGCGGCACCAGCGCCTTGACGACATTCGCCACCGGCATCGACGCGTGGAGCTGGCGCACCGGTTCGAGGCTACCGTGCGTGCCGATCAGTACCAGTCGATTCGTGAAGCCGTCGAAGCCAGCAGGTTGATCGTCGCGCAGTGCGGCGGGCGCCCCGGTGCCGCCGATGAAGGTGTTGGCCTTCTTCCAGCGCGCGGTCGCCGCACGTCCGCCCACCTTGTAGCTAATCGATTGAGGCGTGCCGTCGATCACGACGTACGGGCCTTCGCTATGCCCGCCGTCGGCCGTGATCACCTGCCCGGCGCGCGGCTGGAGGTACGTCTTTGCCCCATCGTTGAAGATCAGGGCCGGCCGCTCGGCGATCCCACCCAGGATCTCGTAGTCGAAGTCGAACGGGTCGGTGTTGGACGCATGGGTCGACGCGCTCCAGACGAACGCAGCAGCGACGCAGGCGAGTTGAGTGAGGGCGCGTTTCATCGAGCAGCTTCGATCTGGTTGAGGTGCCGCACGAACCGCGCGAGATACGCGCGGCCTGGGGACGGGTTGGCGCTGTGGTAGTACGCGATGGCTTTCTCAACGGAGCCGGTGCGGGCATAGTTCTCGTTGAGGATCGCTTCGGCGACGCGGATGTTGGTCGCCGGCGCGAGTGCGTCCCACGCCGACCCAAAGCGCTTGCCGTGATAGCACCAGTTCACCTGCATCAGGCCCACGTCGAAGTCGCAACGGCCGCGCGCGAGCAGCATCTCGATCGCCTTGCAGGCCTCGGTACGCGTCTTGAAGAAGTACCCTTGGCCCGCCACGTTCAGCGTCCACGGCCACGCACGACCGCCATACGCGGATTCGTTGAGCGCGATGCCCGCCAGCACCTTCGGATCGACGCTCGTAAACAGCAAGTCGAACGGCGTCACCGCATTGGCACAGGCCCAGCCACCGCGGCGCTCGGTCATCGCGGCCTGCGCGTCATCGTCGAGCATCGGCGGCTGCAACCAGCCCCGCGCAACGAGCAGCTGCGCGAGCCGCACATCGCGCTCGTCGATCGTGATCGTGATGCCGGCTTCCGGCGTGCTGCGCACCGGCTGGCCGACCAGCGGCGCAGCCCATTCGATGAACGGCGTGAGGCCGCAGTAGTACACGGGCTTGCCCGCGAGGTTCGCGACCTCGCGGGTCTTGCCGTTCGAGATCACGAAGCTCGCGGGGCTGATGACCTGCGAAATCCGGGGCACCGCGTGCGCACTCGCGAGTCCGAGCGCCAGGGGTGCAATAAGAAGGAGTCGCTTAATCATTGCGGTACGGCTCCAGCGTGATGTCGCGATTCACCTTGATCATGAAGTGGCGCTCGCCGGGCTTCGAGGTGATCGTCGGCGGGATGTTCTGGTAGCGATTGAGCACCGATTGAGCGGTCTGCGCGGCAACCTGACCGGCGGTGCTACCGACTTGGGTGACGCCAAGCGGGCCGGTTGTCGTGGTCGACTCGCCGCCGTCGAACCGGCGCAGCAGGCTGGCCGTCAGGAACGACGTCCCATAGATCTTGAGGAAGTGGCTGTTGACGTGGCCAGAAAAGCCGGCCGTGCCGTCCGCGTCCGCCCCCTGCGCGCCATACAGCGGCACGTGCTTGCCGTTCGGCAGTCGCATTTCCGTCGCCGCGACGAGAATCGACTCCTGCCCCGGCTGGATATCCGAGCTATAGGGCGCCGTGATCGTCGTGCCCCAGGGGATCATCAGGCAGGTGCCGGTGATGCTGTCGTACACGTCCTTTTCGACGACCAGCGATGCCGTGCCCGGACGATCCGAGTTCAGCCCCTCGACGGACAGCACCGGAATATGCGCCGGCGGGGACAGTGTGCAGCCGCGCGCGCGGCCGACAAAGCCGGTGCGCGGGAAGTCCCGCCCGTTGTCGATTTCCGCGGCAGCCGACTTCATGAACTCGGTGTCGCGCTGCTGCGACGTCATCGGGCTCCCGCCTTGACCGGCCTTCGCCGCGAGCGCAGCCTGAACGTTGGCCGCGTTCATCGCCGCATCCTGAGCGGCCGCTTGTTGCAGCATCATCTGTTGCGGGGTGACGAGGCCATTCGGCAACGCCTGCTGCGGCGTGGCGTCCTTGGCCTTGACGCCGGGCCGAAACACCGGCGACGCGTAGATCGCGTCCTCATCGGACTTGGCCTTGACTTCCCCGCCCGGCGCCGTCGGCACGAGCGCGTCGGCCGACAAGGTCGGACGCGGCTCGCTGGCCGCCGTTGCAGACGCGGCGCGCGCGGCAGCGGCCGCGCGGCGAGCGTCCGCCTGCTGGTCGGCGATGATCTTGTCGACGTCCTCCGTCCGGTTGCTCTTGTCGACGACTTCAGCCGCCCTCGCCTTTTTTTGCTCGTGGGCATCCGCGTCCGCCTTACGGCTTTCCTGCATCTGGTAATAGAAGCCGATCGCCCCGATCACGAGCGCCGCAATCGCACCAACGGCAATCAGCGCATTACGCGGCACTTTGCCCTTGACGATCGCCGCCTGGTCGGAGGACAGGGACTCGTTCGATTTCGCCATGACGCGCCTCAGAAGCCGAACAGGCCACGACGCCCGCGCTTGACCGTGACTTCCTCGGACGCCGCGCGCAGCGTGATCTCCTCAGCCAGCTGCTGAATCACGATGTACTGGCCGCGACGAATGAAGTTCGGGCTGCTGATGTCGCCGTGGTCACTGACGATCGGCACCGCGAACGGCGCGTTCGGCGGCAGCCGCAGCCAGACGAACTTGCCGTCGTCAAACACGGCTTCCGGCTTGATCGCACTGGACCCGGACAACGTGTAGTCGAAATTGAGCTTGTCCGGCGACACGCCGATCGGCCCCGAGTCGTTGGCGTGCCGGCTGCCGTTGTCCTCGCTACTGTCGGCGCCACCGTCGGAGCGCGCGCGCACCTTCGCCATCAACGAATTCGGGTAATTGAACCGCACGGTCTGATAGAACAAGCCACCGACCGGCGACGAGACGAGCGTCATGTCGTACTCGCGCTGGTTCGTGGTCAGATGCAGCGTGTTGACCAGTCCGGGCTTGGTCGGCTTGATGAACACGTGGTTCGCGCCATCTGTATCGATGACCCACTGGATCGAGTCGCCCATCGCCGGATCGGCGTTGAGGATTTCGCCGCGCGCCAGCTCGATCGTGGTCAGCTTCAGCGGCGCGGTCATGATCCGGAAAATCTGGTCGCGGCTGTACGGAAACACCGCCATGCGCGCGTCGCCGGGCATCGTGATCGGATCCGTGCCCGCGTTATATGGGTTCACCGGGCTCATCGGATCGCCGATGATGCTGCCGACGTCGAAGTTCGGCGCCGGTGGCAACGTCACCGAGGATGACGACGCCGGCTTTGCGGCGGACGCATGGGCGGCCAGTACGACAAGCGCGAGCGCGCCCCAGGATTGGAAGGTACGTGGTCGAATCATGCCGCGGTCTTCTGCAGTGTGAAGAACGGGAAGTAAATCCCGAACGGGTTTGAGCCGAGTGCGTCTTCCTGCGCCGGCGGGACGATCTGGTAGCGGATCGTCAACGCAAAGCGCTGGACGACCGGCTTGTCGGACGGGGACTGCGTGGTGGACGTCGTGAATTCGACAACGGCGGTGGAATCCTCCAGCAGCGACACGTTCGTCACTTTCACTTCGCGAACGAGCTTCGAATTGGCCGTGATTTGCTGGAAGGGCTTGTCGGTACCGAGCCAGTCGCCGAACTGATTGCGGGCGTTGCCCGTCATTTGGTTCTTGACCGCGTTGATGTTCTTCGCCATGCGCGACTTCTGGATGTCGTCGGTCAGGACCGGCTCGATCGTGAACCAGCGCTCGACGCTCTCGCGCAGCGAGGTGCGCTTGGTCTGGTCGTCCGGGTTGTATGCGGTCAGCTGGGTGACCACCGGGTGGCCGCCCGCATCGGACGACACGCCATAGGCCTTGACGACTGACGGTGCGGGATTGCGCGTATACACTGCCCCGCCCGCGACGAACGCAAGGATGAAGCAAAAGGTTTTCCAGTGGTTCGCCTCCACGCGCAGGCGCGTGGATTGATCGAAGATGACCTGCTCAGGATCTTCGTTCGAGTAGAACCCGGGCGCAGGCGACAAGGCGACCTGCTTCTTGCTTCGCGGGAAGAAACGGGGGAAACGCATGGCGGTTGTTCCAATTGGACCGGATCAATTGAAACAGCCCGAGAAACAGCGGATCCCGGCAAAAGAGGGGCGATTTTGACCGGCTTTCCAGCGGACCTCCCCGGACGAAGCATGGCCGCCCAGAGCGTGCAACCGGTTGATGGCCTTCAGCCGGAAAGCTCACGAAAATGATGCCTCTTTTGAGTCTTGCAATTTCCTCAAGCCGTATACCGTCGACTGTTGCACGCGTTGCACGCGACCTCTAACGCTTGAGCTGATTCAGACATCGTAAATTCTCTGAAAAATCATTTACTTGGAAGCATTCTTGCTCGTTTACAGAAAATTCAAGACCCTCAACCGGTTGAGGGTCTTGTTTCACAACTCGCAACAATTATTAAAATATCGACATCGTGCTCATGGATTTCGCCAAAATCAGCAACAATTCGCCCAACGACACAATCGTGGAATATAGCGACCGGTCATCGGCGATCGCGGCGCACGATAAACTCAGGGCGGCTGGTGCTCCCCCAGTCACAATGGGCAAGTTCTATCTGAGCGGACTCACGAAGAGGTTGTGGACGAGTCAGGCGACACTCGCGGCAGACTTGCGTGTTTCGAAATCAATCGTGTCGCGATCCGTTCGTGCGGCCCAGCTTCCCCAAGAGGTAATTGAATCTTTTAGTGATCCGAAACACGTTTCCTTTCGGACGTCGAGCGCGATCACACTCACGATTCGCCAACTAGGAACCAAAGCAGTAATCGACCGGGCTGTGTCGATCCGCAAGGGCACATCGGCAGAGGACGTCAGGTCAATTCTGCTCACCGGCCATGTACCTCGCCAAGATGCCATTCGGGTTCGTCTGTCGCTCGGTGGAAACCGGCGATACGTGCGAATCGATTCGCCAAACATTGATCAAATTGTGCCGCTCCTATCGGAGCTGGAATCGCTCATCCACGCGTTCCTGCCATCGCTCGCCCGCAGGAAACCTTGAACCCTGGCGAACGCACCTTCTTAAAAGTTGGCATGAAGCCAACCACAATGGCGCGAAGCTGTACGCCGAAATCGCAGCTCAAGGAAATACGAGTGGCTCCAGCATCCTGCGTGAAGCGGTATAAGCGTGGCGGCACTTTCTTGCGCCAACGCGGCAGCAGCATAGCGTCATGAGTCGGGCGGTGTCTTCGGCACGACGCTTGTCTTTCTGGCTACTGGGTTGACCCACATCCAATGATGACTTTTTCCGACCTAGACGTGTCCTGGAAAGGTGACGTTTACCGACCCGGCGGCGGCCGGTATGCGGTGGTGAATATTGGCCAGGGTCATGGAAAGACGTAGGGTGGCGTTTTCCGACCCGAACGTGCTTCTCGGAAAGCTGACGTTTACCGACCCGACCTCGCCGGTACGCGGCGGTAAATATCGGCCCGGATCATAGAAAGCCCTAAGGTGACGTTTTCCGACCTGAACGTGCTTCTCGGAAGGGTGACGTTTACCGACCCGGCGGCGGCCGGTATGCGGTGGTAAATATCGGCCAGGGTCATGGAAAACGAAAGGTGACATTTTCCGACTAGGACGCTCTTCGTGGAAAGGTGACGTTTGCCGACCTGGCCTCGGTCGGTATGCGGTGATAAACGTCGGCCAGAAGCATGGAAAGACGAAAGGTGACTTTTTCCGACCTCCCCAGAGCAATGGTTGGAGAGCGACATTTTCCGACCCAGGTGTTGGCGAGCAGGGTAAGGTGACTTTTTCCGACCCGATCGTATCCGTCGCCGAAAGGTGACATTTTTCGACCCGTTAGAGCTATCGCCGAGCAGTGACGTTTATCGACCCAATTAGATCCGCCACTGAAAGGTGACAATTTCCGACCTGTTCGTGGAACGACCGCAGAAAGGTGACGCATTTCGACCTAACTGGCCAAGAACCGAGCGGTGACATTTCCCGACCCACGCGAAGACTGCTGCTGAAAGGTGACACTTTCCGACCTATCCCCCTTGTGAAAGGTGTTGTGCGGTGCCGCAGACAACAAAAGCTAGTGAGCACTTAGTGTCATTTGCCATCGGCAGGTCGGAATGCGTCACTTTTCCGATGGGCCTTTGTCGCCAAGCGCGTCAAACGGGATGGTTGAAGCCTTGGCGGGTCGGAAAATGTCACCTTTCATTGCCTCGAAATGCTCGATAAGACAGCTTCGTGGAGGGGGTTTGTTGTTTTGAGACAACTTTTCTAACGGACTTCTTTGTAAGACAGATAGTAGAACCGTTTGTAAACATCTTTGTAAACGCATGCCCGGATCCTGGAGCGCCTTTACTGACAAGGTTTTGCCGGGAGTCACAGTGAAGAAACTGTGACCTGATCCGACCCTCGTGTGACGCAATCCGACCCACCGTGGACAAATCCCGGGCCGGGAGTGACTGATTCCGACCGTTATCCACAACGGTGACTTGAACCTATCCAATGTCACCTTATAATGGTGACACCTCACCATCAAGGTCACCTTTGTGAGCAAAAAGGCGAAGCAGCAGACCGAGCCGGCACAGGTCGAGATCGTTGAGATCGAGCCTTTGCGAATTGAGCCATCGGATGAACCCGCGTTGGATACCGACGGGCGGGTCAAGGGTACTGTGGCGATGAGTCGCGCACTCGTCAATGCTCAGCAGGGGCTTACACTAAACGAGAAGCGCGTAATGATGGCCGCGCTCCGTTGCATCGATAGCAAGAAATCTCCGTACCTTCATGGCCGCGCGAACGGCTATGTCAGTGTTCGTGTTCGCGCTGACGAATTCGCCGCGCTTGCGGCACTCGCTCCGCGGTCAGGCGAGAAACAAGCGACTGCAGCGTACGAAGGATTGAAGGAGGGGTGCGCCAGCCTTCAAAAGCGCACGCTGACATACATGGATGGGCCGCGGAAGGTGATCTTGAATTGGGTCTGGAAGGCCGTGTATCACGAGGGCGAAGGTTGGGCAGAGATCTCATTCTCCCCCGATCTCACCCCCCACATTTTCATGTTGCAACGGCGGTTTGTCTCGTATCAGTTGGAGTTCGCACGGGGTCTTCAATCGCTATATTCATGGCGCCTTCTTGAGCTCCTGATGCGTGAGCGCGACCGCGGAAGGCTCCTCATTACGTTGGAGGATTTCCGGAATGTTCTTGAGATTCCGGACACCTACCGCTTTGCTGATATCAAGCGACGGGTCATTGAAACAGCAGTAAACGAACTGAATGCAAAAGCTGACCTCGTGATCTCGTGGACGCCGGTGAAGCTCGGTCGGGCCGTTAGCTCTTTGGATTTCAAGTTCGTACAGAATCCGCAGAGTCGTCTGGATTTGGACGACGATGTCGCAGTTGCCTGATCGTCGGTGCGATCTCGGATTGACTCTTGCTGTTCCAACGGACTTGCTCACTCCTGCTCAAACAGGAATAAAGGTGACTTCCTGTTTCGTTGAGGCCGGTTTCACCGCCGTCTTGCGACGGCGGCCAGAGCCTTCTTCTCCACAGGCTGGCACCGTGGAACTCACGGCCATGTTCTTGAGATTCACTGCGGCGTTCACGTCATGGTCGTGGATCGCGATGCACATCGGTCACGTCCACTTGCGTACCGAGAGCGGCAGATCATCCAGCTTGTGCCCGCCCGCCGAGCACGTTTTGCTGCTGGCGTAGTAGCGGTCGCAACCTCCACTCGCCCGCCTCGCATCGCGGCCTTGTACTCCAACTGCCGACGGAACTCTAAGAAGCCCATGTCGGCGACGGAGCGAGCCAGGTGACGGTTGCGCACCATGGCACGTAAGTTCAGATCCTCAATGCCGATCGAGTGGAACCAGCGCGTGAGGTCCGTCGTGAGCTTGTGTAGCCCGTCCGAGCGGATGGTCGCGATGCGCGTGTGCAGCTTCGCCAGCGCGGTCCTCGCCTTGCGGCGGTTGGCTTGGCCGGGTCCGCTGACCGTGCGCGACAGGTTGCGCAATCGATCCAGCAGCGCCTGGTGAGGCTTCGGACGGGGGACCGTTTCTCCGGTCGGGAGCGCAGCCAATGCCGACACCCCCAGATCGGCACCAACCACGCCGTGGTTTTCGGCGTTGGGCAGGTGAGAACTGTCGGGAGTGTCTACAGCGGTGTCGACGTCGCACCGGTCGGCTAGACGGTAGATCGTGGCCGATATGATCTTGGCAGAGAAGCGCAACGCCTCGGGCAGGCGTACCCAGCCAAGATTGGGGATGAACGTCATCTGCGCCGCGTTCTTCGTGACCTCCAGCATCCACGGGAACTGATCGCATTTGATCGCGTTGAGTTGCCGCCGCAATGCGGCCTGCGACGGCGTCGGCCGACTGTTGTCGACCGTCCAAGCCACGTACTAGGGCTTCCACTCGGCCAGCGCCCAGTCAGTGATACGTGCAGCGCGCCGTGCCAGCCGCGCGGGCCAGATAGGTGGCCTGCGCGGCGTTGGGGGCGAGCGCGATACGATGGGCGATCAGCATGTCTGTGCGCTTTCCATGGCAGCGCGTACGCCGTCGAGAAGCTTTTGTTTCTTGCGCGAGTGGCTGCCGGACAGCCTGGTGCTAAACACGGTGATGATCTCCAGTACATCTCTCGCCAGATCTTCTTCGAACGAGGTGTCATCACCCTGGTTGAGGATCACGACCTCGGCGATTTTCGCCTCGCAGGTGGCCAAGACCAGGCGACCGACTTGTTCATCGATGATCGCGTCGAGCGGCTGCTCGAGGCCCATCTTGTGGTCGTGCACGCCGGAGCCGAGATCCGCGACAATCTCGAACGTCCATCCCTACCGTGCACAGTACAGTTCGTGTAGCTGCATATGCCGCTACAGGTCGTCCTTCTGGTCGTTATTGGACACGCGGGCGTAGGCGATGGTGCGTCGCGCTGCAACGGGGTGTGGAATCGCTCAGGCCACAAACGCGCAAGGTATAGCGTCGCCTACGCCCGGCGTGCGCTAGTCAGGAACGAGGGTGTCTTCACGCTCTCAGCGCTGCAGCGTTTGCGCCGCGACGCCCGGAAACTCGGCGGCTTCGCGGATGCTGACGATCGTACGGTACATGCTCAAAATGGATGCAAGTGAGTAAGAACGCGCTATTACGCTGTCAGCAGTTTCAAACCTCCCCTACCGCATGAAGTTTGTGGATTCCCAGGTTTGGTTACCCGTTGCTCCCGCAGCTACGCTAGAGGAAGCACAATTTTGACTGGTCTCTGATCAGGCGCGGGTTGGGCGAAACCCGTGCGTAGCTACCTTTGCATAACTAATTGTGCGGCCTTTCCCGCTGGCGTACATGTGCCGATTCGGTTATTTGGTGGAAGAACAACGGATGGCAGATGCCGTACGGGTTCGTGCCGAACACTTCCGCGGCCGCCGGGGAATGATCTGGTAGCGCCTTATCAGAGCGTAGCGCACGGCGACGGACATGTTCGTCGGCGACTGAGTCGTCGACGTTGTGAACTCGATCATGAAAGTGGAATTCTCGGCCACGGACACGTCGTGACCTGGCTTACCTCGAAATCCCACATTTCAAAGCCACTCGTGGTCCCCATGCCCCAGAAGTTCAGTAAGGGCGATCGTCGGAAGGACCTATAGATACCCCGTGTCTCTGTCTGTCGCCCGAGGAAGCAGGCGCGTCGTTCGGATTGATTCGCCAAATGTTTAACTATATCGGCCTATCCTTTCGGACATGGGATTGCTTGTCAATGTCCTCCATCTGTCGCTACTCAAAAGCCGACGGCGAAGGTGTGGATTCGAGAGTCCGATGCATGAGCTCTGGTTTACTTCTACGCCTGGATTTTTCTTAGGGCCAATGCATATCGTCCATTGGGCCATACCTATGGTTCGTCAAGTCATGGGTACGCGGCGTTGGCCCACATCTATGGTTCAGGGTGTCTACGATTTAGCTTAGTCAGTTGTTGAAAATAGCCCGAATCCTGAGATCGTAACTTTGCACGTGCAAAGGCCGGCCAGACGCTTTCCGTTTCCTGGTTGCGTGTGAGCAATTCTCCGAATCGGCGGATTCATCGAAACCGAGCCCGTGATCGCGCGCTAGGGAATCAGTTTTGCACGTGCAAAATCGACGCTAGTTGCGAACGTGTCGGGGAAGCTCCACGAAGGTCACAGTTTCTACTGGAAACCGATGTTTGCCGTTGAAATGTGAGTCGCGTCGAGAGTGTGATCCGTGTGATCGTGCTCAGAACTTTGCACGTGCAAAGTTCTCGAGATACTGAAGCGGCGTTCCGGGCGGGTCGTCTACGAGAGATCCGATGGGGCTTTGCACGTGCAAAGTTTCTGCATCCTCAAATACATTGGGAAGTCGATATGCCGAAAAATAACGAACCGATAGAAGCCAAGATCATCTTGGTCACGAATCAGAATCCGGGATGCATGTGAGCAATTCTCCGAATCGTTAGCTGGTGGCGAAACTTTGCACGTGCAAAGCTCGCCGGACGCTTTCGGCTTCCGAAATGCTCGGGAATGATTCTTCCGGCCGACCGATACGCAGAGACCGAGACGTGCTCATTGGCTAAAAGCTCAGTTTTGTACGTGCAAAGTTTCGCCAGGCACTTTCCATCTCCGAAGTGTTAATGAGCAATTCTTCGGGCCGCAGGATACGTTGAGCCTGAGAATGTTGGCTGAGGGTTCATGAACCTGTTTTGCACGTGCAAAGTTCCGCCGAGCGCTTTCGGTTTCTGGATCGTTCGCGAGCAATTCTTCGAAACAGTAGGGCTATAACCACTTAGACGGCACGTCCGACGATGCTGAAGGCCACGCATGGCATCAGTTTTGCACGTGCAAAGTTCGACGCTAGTTGCGAACGTGTTGGGGAAGCGCCACGAAGACTACAGTTTCCACTGAAAACCGATGTTTGCCGTTGAGATGTGAGTCGTGCCGAGAGTATGATCCGTCTGATCGTGCTCAGAACTTTGCACGTGCAAAGTTCTCGAGATACTGAAGCGGCGTTCCGGCATGTCACCTTTGCACGTGCAAAGTTTGCGGGCGTTCCGGGCGGGTCATCTACGAGAGATTCGATGGGGCTTTGCACGTGCAAAGTTTTTGCATCCTCTAATACATCAGGAAGCCGATATGCCGAAAAATAGCGAACCGATAGAAGCCAAGATCATCTTGGTCACGAATCAGAAAGGTGGTAGTGGGAAAACAACAACATCTGTAAACATCGCGTCCGGCCTGCACGAGATGGGCGAATCAGTTTGCTTGATCGACGCGGATCCGCAGAACAGCGTCGTTTCGTGGTTTGCGGCAGGTGAGGGGCAAATCCCCTTCGCCTATTCAAACCTTGCCGGAGCTGGAAAGGGTATCCAAAACGAGATCCGCAAACTTGTCGACAAGTACACCTACATCGTGATCGATGGGCGGCCTCAGCTCGCTGTCGATATCGCGCTCCTCCTCATTATCTCCGACCTTGTTGTGTTGCCATTGAAGCCGTCCGTCATGGATTTCCACGCAACGGAACCGCTGATCCGTGAGATCGAGAAAGCGCAAACGCTTAACGAAGGCTTGAAGTTCAGGCTGATGATCAATCAGATGATGGGGGCACAGCGGTTGTTGGCGCGGGCATGTGAGTCTGCGATCCACGAGCGTGGCTATCCGTTGCTGGACACCCGGATCGCATATCGGGAGTGCTATCCCCAGGCCTATGCGTTCGGGAATACCGTTTTCGACAACAAAGACCGTGCTTTCAAGCAAGCCGCCTCGGAAGTCAGGCAGCTTACTGCTGAAGTTGTGTCGATTCTTCAATAAGGTGAATCATGGCCGATAAACGATCCCGAATCCTCGCCGCGTTTGACCGGAAACCGGACACGCCCTCCGTGAGCGAACAGAACTCCCCGCTCAGCAAAGCGAGGAACAAGTTCGATATTGCGAACGAGGTCGCGCAAGCAACAGAGGACTCCCCGCCGCACAGCGCACCTGTTGTGTCGCTGAATCGCGCGCACGAGGTAAGGGCAGCTTTGTCAGATGATCTGAGTCCGGAATTTCGTGCCTGGTGCATTGCGACAGGCTATGTGCCCGGACAGACGATCGAGATCGAGCTGACAGCAGTTAAGGATTCACCTTACAACCCACGGCACTTCTATCCTCAGAAGACGTTAGAGTCGCTTACCGCGAACCTGGCTGAGCAGGGGCAGCAAACGCCGATTCACGTGATCCCGGACTATCAGAATCCAGGGGCTTTCATCATCAGCGATGGTGGTCGCCGCACTCGCTCACTGAGGGCGTTGAAGATCACAACGGTCAGGGCAATCGTTGTTGATCTGCCGATCGGAATCCAAAGCTACAAGATGGGTTTCGATCTGAACACGCAGCGGGAATCCCAGACACCGTTCGACAATGCCGTGAAGTGGCGACGCATGTTGGACGATCGCTTGTTTGCCACACAGCGAGAGCTGGGCGAAGTCCTTGGAATCAACGAAGGAACGATCGCGCAAACGCTGGCTTTGGCGAAGCTTCCGGAGGAGCTGTTGATGGAAATGGTCGTCACCTCGGAATACTTTGGCCTTCGTCTCGCATACGAGGTGGTTAGGTACTACGACAAGACCGACGAAGATCTGGGGCGGACGCTTGAGCTAGTCCGAAAGATTGTTCGAGAAGAGCTTAGCCTTCGCGATGTCCAGCGGGTGATCGCTAAGGACGTCGGCACGCCAACCAGAAAGCTCCGTGGACAGCGGGCGGTGTTCAACCATCGAATCGAATACAAGCTCCCTTCTGGTGAGGTTGCCGGTGAGCTGAAGACCTATGGCGAAGATCGGCTTGATCTGCAACTGAAGGGGCTGACTCCAGATTTGCGAGCCGCGTTGCAACGAAAGATCGAGGAAGTGCTTCAACCGCTGCGTGGCGCGCCGACAGACGCGGATACAACAGTAGGCTGAAGCAACACGCTCGCAGTTGTTGCTCGCGTGCCCTTCGCGCTGCGCCGTTGGTGAAGTATCCGCAGCGGCCGCGCAGTTCTGACCTATCTGATCGCCTTGAGGCGAACCATTCGAAAGCATGTCTGTCGCGCCTATTTCAACAAAAGTACCTGACTCGTTGCCCGAGAGCCGACGTGTGTACGTTCGCGATGTCCGAATGCCTTGGCCGATTAGAGCGTCTGCGTGCACGCTGGCCCTTATTGCGACGTCGACCTCGGCTTGGATCTCGTACCTCGCGGGAATGGAGCGTGGAGACTGGATGGCCGAGAAGGTCGCATGGGTTGCGATTGGCCTGGTTCTGATGCTAAGTGCTCACCTGATCCCTGCGCTGACGCGTGCGGCAGGACGCGTAGTCCGCCTTGCCGCGATCGTTGTGTGGGCACTCGCAGTTGTCGCGACCGGGTACACGCATGCGACGTTCTTCGTCAATGCTCAACGACACGCAGGGGAAGCGCGTGCTGCCCACATTGGAGAGGTTCACGCCGCGCCCGAGTCGGTCGATTCCCGTGGCCGCCCAATTGAGCAGATCGCGAACGACCGCGCGAGGGTGGAGCGGGATCTCGCATCAGTCGGCATCGCGCGTTGCACACGCGATTGTGCCGCGGTAGCGGCTCGAAAGGCCAGCTTGGAGGCAAGGCTAATCGCATTGAATATCGAGCTCGATGCTGCGCGACGTCGGATGCGCATTGCCGACGACGCGGCCGCAGCGAGTGCCCGCGTGTTGGCGCGCCAAGATGCTGCGATCGTTGATCCCGTCGTATCTCGTCTCGCACAACTGGTGAACGTTGGAACTGGAACGCTTGACCTGATTCTTGCCTTGGCGATGGGTTGGTTACTCGAAGCAATCGCCTGCGTTTCGTGGTTCGTCGCGTTTCTGGCGCCGACAGTTCCGTTGGTCAGCTTTGGTGGTGTGGCTGACCGTTCTCCTTCGGCGTCGCGATTGGCATCGGCCGAACGAATTCAAGGCGCAGCGGACGCTTTCAGTACGTCAGCGACCCCAGTCGTCGCACCACGCGATGCTCCGGCTGCGAACGACTGCGCCGCTTCATCTGAATCAATGGCAGAGCGAGCCGACGCTAGCCAGCATTCCTGCGATGCCGGAACCGGCGCACAGGAGGGGCTTAAGCGCGATGAAGGCCGTCTCGATACGGCGAGCGAACTTGAGCGTCTGGCGCACGCAATGCGCGACGGCGCGGTTCGTCCCACGATCGCGGGCATTCGATCGTACGTAGGGTGTACGGAGGGGCGGGCCGTGGCATTGCGTAGACAGCTTGCTGTCCTTAATCCCGAGCTGCTGTCGCACGGTATCTCGCCGGCCGCGTAGCGACACGGGAGCCTGCGCACAAATCGGTGTGAAGCAGCGTGAGATTGCAAGGGGACCTTATATACTGAATTTTCCTCGGCGTCGCTAAGATCGAGGCGGCCGGGTCGATGACCACCAAGCTAGCAAGAAGGGGGTAACCGGTGGCGCGTAATGCATCCCTGATCCCGTGCGACCAATTATCAGGCGACACATCAGTGCCGTGGAACAATCAGGGTGAGATTGGGAATATCCTGAGGGGCATGGTGGATAAGGCGTTTCAGGGGTTTTGTACGCCAATTGCGCCGATGTTTCACGTCAATATGAACCCACAAACCTCAATTGGCACTGTCGATCCTCGTTTGGGGACAGGTGGGTTGCAAGTCTGACAATTTTGTATTGATAGATATGTATTTTGTGGTATTTGAAACGTCCAGAGGGGTCTCTTAGGCTGCCAAGGATTGAAATGCCGGGGGCACACATGACAAGGTCCGGACGAACCACTGTAGCAGCGGGGCGAACATTATGGGAGACACATGGCAATTTCAGATCAGGATCGCAGTTACGGCGGAATTGGCGGCGACGTTGCGCGATGACCCCGCGTGTGCGACGCGCGGGCCACTTCGCGATCTACTGCGTGCACACAACGCATCGTTGAAGTGCCAGCTCGACGCTTTCACCGATTACCTGAACGAAGCAGAGAAATTCGGCCCAGAAAAGTATCCGCTGTATGAATGGACGAGGGAGACGGTCGCGAATCCAGAGAAAAGGACCCGATACATGCGGTCCTTCACTGTCTATGTCGACGGCGAGGAGGTCTACCACAAGGAGATTGCCGATCTGCTGGAATCGAAACTGTCGTCGTTGGTCGGCAACGACGGAATCGAGCGGGTGGTCAAATACGACACAAATCCGGCGAACAGCCCGCAGCCACCTGAACAAGCTCGGTAGCGACAATTGACGTACATACGGTTGGCGCTGATTCCAGCAACCGCGTTCCATGCGGGAGTTCCGGTGATACGCGTAGACGCGACCGTGCAAAAGTTGGGGGGGCCCCCAAGGCCACGCGCGGGCACCCTGGTCGACATGGAGAGAGCCAATGTGCTAAGGCGCGACTGACTTGGTCGGCGCGGTCCGCAATATCCTGGCGATGTGGACCCCCATAAACGTTCACCTTTCACGCGAGAGTTTTGCACGTACAAAACCGTGGACCAAATTTAACGGAGCGCAAAATCTTGCGGTGTGGCGGTTGACCCTGCCGTGTCGGGTAGCCGGACGCGCGTAGACGAGAGCGTGCAAAAGTTGGGGAGGCTCTCAACAAGTGCCGCGTATGCTTTCTGTGGCGGTGCTGGTTTCCTATAGAGTAGCCTGAACAGTCTCGCAATGCTCGGAGCCAAGCCATGCGATTGATCATCGAAGCAAGGTTGGTCGACTGCGAGAGTGACCCAGTCGACGAGGGCGACGGGGTTCTGGCCGTCATTGAGCGTCCTGACCTTAGCCTTACGGAATTGGGGCTGACTCTCGCGGAAGGGCGGACGCTGCTGGCAAAGGTGCAGACCGAACTTATTTCGAAACAAGTACAGCGGTGGCTCGCAGGCCAGACTCATTGTGAGAGCTGCGGTGCGGCCTTGAGCCACAAGGACAGCCGCTCGACGGTGCTGCGCACCGTCTACCGCAAAGTGGCCGTGAAGAGTCCGCGGCGGTGATCGTGTGCGTGTCAAGGAACTGCGCAGACAGAGCGGCGTGTGGTGCATCCCTTGTCGAAAGCGCTAACCAGACGCGTCACGCTGGAGCTGGAATACCTCCAGGCGAAATGGGCCGCACATTTACCCTACCGGCAGGCGACGGCCATGCTCAAGGAAGTGCCGCCGTTGGACAACGGCACCTCGTCGAGTGGCATCCGGGATCGGATTCTTGACCTTGGAAAGCGGCTCGACGCTAATATAGAGCGCGACATCGCGCAGCTGCCCGAGGCGGTTGCAGACCAACAGATTCGCGAATGCAGTCATGTCGCCGCCGTGAGCGTCGACTCGGCGTGGCTGCGCAATTGCGATCCCGGAAGAGACCCTGGCCGCCACGTGAACATCGTCGCGGGACGGGCGACGTTCACTGACGGTCCTCCAAAACTATATGCGTATGTGCGCAAGGAGGTGACCTCGGCTGCAGCGCGACTCGATCAGTTCCTCAGCCGGAATGGTGTGGCGAGCGATGAACGCGTGACCGTGATCAGCGACGACGCCGGTGAATTTGGGAAGACGGTCGAGGGCAGTCAGCTGGCTCGCGGTCGGATTCTCGACTGGTTTCATATCGCGATGAAGTTCCGGGCGGCGGAGCGTTCCGTGTTCGGCAGCCAGATGATCGACTCGATGGAACGGGAGTCGGTGGAAGCCGAGATCATCCACGCGAAATGGCTGGTATGGCATGGAAAGGGCAGCAAGGCGTTGGAGCGGATCAAGGCACCGGACAGTCGGCTCCTGGCGAGGGAGGGATACGAATTCAAAACGCTTTGGTGGAATCTGAACACTGTCTCCTGTTACCTGAAGAAGAACGCGGGCACGTTGGTCAACTACGGCGCCCGGCATCGCAAGGGCCTGCCGATTAGCAGCAGCATCGCCGAGTCCGCGGTGAACCAGGTGGTTAGCTACCGTATGGCCAAGAAGCGACAGATGCGCTGGACAGATGAAGGCGCACACTGCATGGCGCAGGTCAGGGTTGCGGTTTTGAACGGCGAATTCTCGCCTCATCGCATCTCGACGTTCAAGACTGCCGATACGGGTTACGGCAAATGCGTCGGGCGAGCGTCCGCAGGCAGGCAGCCGTCGATGGACAGAACAGACCGCGCAATCATGCCATAAGCTATGGATACCTGACGAAATCACCATCCCCAAGTTTTGCGCGCTCTCGCCTACGCGAGCACGCGCGCGGCGCCGGTGACGAGTACGACTCGGTCGGACATGGTTCGTGGCTCCATCGGTGAGGTGCGCGTGCGCACTGGTTGACGGTTACGCGGCGAAGGCCGCCTCGAAGCGTGCGGCGACCGCGCAGACCTGCTCGTCGGCGCCCTTGCGCCCGACGATCTGCAGCCCGGCCTTGAGCGGTGAGCCGGCGAGCGGCAGCGGCACGCTGATCGCCGGATGGCCGCTCAGATTGAACGGTCGGATCAGCGCCGACATCGCGATCACGGAAACGCTGTCGCGCACCGCGTCGAGCGTGACCGGCAGCGCCGGCAGCGTGGGCAGCACGAGCACGTCGGCGGATGCCAGCGCACGTTCGAGCTGCTCCGTGAAGCGCTGGCGCACCTGTTCCGCATCGGCGAGCTGGCCGGGCGTCGTTGCCGCGGCCGCGCGCAACCGCGCGTCGAGGTCGGCGCCGAGCTTGCCCGTCCCGACGAGGTGACCAAAAGCGGCGAACGTTTCCGCGTTGATGACCGACAGTCCCGCATCGAACGCCGCCTTGAAATCGTCGAGCACGATCGCATGCGACCGGCATTCCGCCTGACGAATTGCCGCGTCGAGCGCGGTAAGGATCGCCGGGTTCGCATCGACGGAGACATGCGCGACTGTGCATTCCGACATCGGTTGCAGCGCGCGCGCCCGTTCGAAACCGGGCGCGATTGCCGCCATCGCGGCCGCCAGCGTGCCGACGTCGCGGGCGAACGGCCCGACGCAATCGAGCGTGGTGTCCGTTGGCGCGACGCCGCGCCGCGACACGCGTCCGAAAGTCGGCTTCAGGCCGATCACGCCGCAGCAGGCAGCGGGGCCGCGAATCGATCCGCCGGTGTCGGTGCCGAGCGCGGCGTCGACGGTGCCGAATCCGACCAGCGACGCTGACCCGCTCGACGAGCCGCCGGGAATCAAGGCCGCGTCCTGCGGATTGAGCGGTGTGCCCGTGTAGGCATTGATGCCGGTCATGCCGAACGCGAGTTCGTGCATGTTCGCCTTGCCGGCGATCTGCCAGCCGGCGTCGAGCAGGTGTTGCACGACGTCGGCGTGGCGCGCGGCGGGCGGTGCGTCGGCGAGCGCGCGGCTCGCGGCAGTGGTCGGGTGACCGGCGATGTCGATCGTGTCCTTGATCGCGATCGTCGGGCCGGGGTTGCCCAGCGTGAAGGTGTCGATGAAGCCTGTCATGGGGAGCTCGCGTGGTGGCGGTCGGGTGAATTCAGGAACGGGCTGCGGCTGCGAGTGACCACGGGCCATTCATCAGCCGTTCCGTACGGAAATGCCGGATCAGCCAGGTCGTGCCGTCGGCGGCGGGAACGAAGTCGATGGTCAGCCGCGCGGCGATCAGCTCGGCTGACCCGTCCGCATAGCGCGATGCCTGCAGCATGATCCAGTGGCCGCATGCGGTCGCACCGTCGCCGGAGACGTCGATCGATTCGGACGTCAGAAAATGCACGTTTGCGGAGAAGTGCGGATCGGGCGGCAGATAGCGCTGCAGCATCGCGACGATTTCCGCCGTGCCCTGCAGACAGCCGAACTCCTTCGCGTACTGCGGGCCGATGCCTTCCCAGATCGCATCGGCCGCAAACAGGTCGGCGAGTGCCGGGCCGCTGCCGGCGTCCTCGGGCACGTCGCACAGCGCCATGTAGCGCGTCATCGTCGCGCGCACCGCGCGCTCCGCCTCGAGCATCGCGACGCGCGCGGCGAGCGTGTCGAGCGAAATGGGCGAACCGGTCGCGAGGGGAGGCATCGCGCGCCTCACTGCGCGGGCCGCGCGGCCGGCGTAACGGTCAGCGCGCGGCCGACCCGCGCTTCGATCTTGCCGTAGCGCCACAGGTTGTATTCGCCGACCGGGGTCGTGCGATACAAGTTGCGGACCGCGACCGCGGTATCGAAATCGGCGACGTCGGCCATGATGTAGAACGTCCACGGCGCGCCGTCCGACTGGCCGACGACGAGGCGGTCGTCGTCCATCACGCCGAGTACGCGCACGCCGGGCATCGCCTCGACGGCGGCGAGCATCGCGCCGTACGCCTGCCACACTACGCCGATCTTCTCGCGCGGCAGGTCGAAGAAGTTTTGCGTGACGCCGCAGCAGAACAGCACACGCAGCGGTAGCGGATTTGTATCGGACATGGTGATGAACTCCGTCGCGAAAACGGGCAACAGGGTGGGTTACAGGTAGCCGGGAAACGGCGCGACGCCGGTGAACACCGCGCTCGCGCCGTCGAAGTTACCTTCGGCGAGGAACGCGTGCTGCGTGACGACCATCGCGTCGCGCAGCAGGCGCAGCAGCGGATGCGTGCGGTAGACCGCGGGCGTTCCGCCGAGCCGATACGCGCGCTCGACGACGCTCGCGCCTTCGCGTGCGATATGCGTCGCGGCGAGACGCAGCAGGCTGACCTGGTCGGGCGTCACCGGATCGCCGACGAGAATCGTGCGCCGCACGCTGTCCGTCGCGTCGTAGAAGAACGCGCGCGCCGAGCGCAACTGCGCTTCGGCTGTAGCAAGCACGATGCGGAAGTACGCGCGATCGGCAAGGCGCGGCGCGCCGGTCGTCGTATTGCGTCCGTCGGACATCCGGTTCGCGACGTCGAGCGCGGGCCGCGCGAGGCCGAGATTGACGACGGCCAGCACCTGCGCGGCGTAGGCGATGGTCGGATCGCGGAACAGCGGGTCGTACGGCACGACGGCTCGACGGGCTGGCTGCGCATCGCGTGCCGGCAAATCGCGATCGACAACGGCCCCGGCTTGCGCGACCGCGTGCTCGATCGCCTGTTCGACGGCTTCTCGTCGTCGTAGGCGGGCGGCAACGGCATCGGGCTGTCGACCTGCAAGAGCATCGTCACGCGTCACGGCGGCCGGATCGTCGCGAAACCGGCCGACGCCGGCGGTCTCGATTGCCCCTTGGCGCTGCCGCTGGTGGGGGCTTAGCCGTATTGCCGTGCGCGCATCGCGCGCGGATCGCGGCGGCACGGCCTGCGGGCGGGGCATGGTCAGCGTCCGAGCGCGCGCGCCGTCTTCCCGCCGATACCGAAATCGGTGTTCGGGATGTCCTTGATCATCACGCGAATGGCCTGCAGCGGCGCGTCGAGCACGTGCGCGCTCGCGTCCGACAGCGCGGCGATCAGCGCGCGCTTCTGCTCGTCGGTGCGTCCGGCGATCAGGATCGCGAGGATCACCGGCAGCGACGGAGGCGCGCCATCGGCCGCGCTGCGGCCGCCGAGGCCGATATGCGTGGCGGGCAGTTCGGTCAGCAGGATCCGCACGGATTCCGCGGGGGCGCCGATCGCGCCGACGGTCGCGTCCGTCAGGCGCTGAATCAGGTCGGCCTTGCGCGTGTCGGCGTGTCCCGCCGGCAGGAAGACTTCGAGTGTGGGCATGAGAGTCAGGGCAATACGTGAGCGGTTCGATGCGGGTTCGCCGTCGCGCTGGCGATGACGAACCCGCCGGCGCTCAGAGCAGGAAGCCGATCGCGCTCAGCGCTTCGGTCGAATCGATCAGGCGCACGACCTTCTCGGCGATCCGCATGTCGCCTTCGGCATCGATGCGCAGCCGGTGCGTGATGTCGGCGCCGAACAGCGTCGCCGCGCCGCGCTTGTACGCGACGACGACCTGTGCCGATTTCAGCTCGATCGTGTCCGCCGCGCCGCTCTCGAGCGTGAAGCGCGACACGGTGCGCACGGTACGCGCCGCGTCGGATGCGGACGCCGAATAGCCGGACGTCATCCGCTGCACGCGCTTCTCGCGCATGTCGTGATCGTCGTACACGTAGTTGAGCGTTGCCGCGAAATCGGTCGCGGCCGGATCGATCGGCACGACGTAGTGGCCTGCCGGATCCCACAGGTCGAGCCACGTGCGATAGTCGCGGCGGTCGAGCAGTTCCGCCTCGCGCCACACGAATTCGACCGCACGGGCAAAGGTCTGCTGCGAGTAGAGTGCGTTTCGGTCGTCCATCATGCCTGCTCCATCATCTTGCGCCATTGTTGGTATGCCTCGCGCATGCCCGTCTCGTCGGTTGCGTGCGCGGTCTTTTCGCCGTTCGGGGCCGTGGTTTCGCGGTTCAGCCCGCGGTTGACGAGGATCGGCACGTCGGGCCCCGCGTGCGCGCCGCGCTGTACGCGTTCCCACGCCTCGGCATCGTCCGGGCTGCCGAAGCCGAACGGGCCCTGGAAGTGTTCGTGAATGCGCAGCCGCACGCGGTTCGCCTCGTCCGGGCCGCCGTCCATCGCGAGCGCGACGTGGCGGATCTCGGTCTCGTGCGCGGAAATCGGCCGCAGCACGCGGAAGAACGCCATCGACAGCGCGAGGTTCGGGAACAGGTTCAGGTTGAAGCCCACGCCCATCAGCGAGCGCACGATCCGGCGCACTTCTTCCGGCGAGTGACGCTCGGCGAGCGTCGCGGCCAGTGCATCGAAGCGCTCAGGCAGCGGCGCGCCGTCGTCCTGGTCGAGGTCGACCAGGTCCGGCACGAGCACCGCGAGGCTGTGGCCGTTGCCGAGCGAGCGGCAGAACGCGTCGTCGCTCGTCATGAAGCTCGTGATCGCGGCGGCGGTTTCGTCGTCGATCGACTTCATCCACGACTTGTGGACGACCGGGAAGTGATACAGGTCGGTGGTGTTCTCGAGCTGGATCTTCCAGTTGCCCTTGAACTTGAACTTGTGCTCGCCGTTCGCCTTGATCGGGTAGCCGGCGCCCTGCTTCATGAACAGGTCGATCCACGGCTTCGCGCCGCCGAGAAAATCCTCGAGCGGCTCGATGTCGTCGTTGAAGCTTGCGAAGATCAGGCCCTGGTAGACGCCGACGCGCAGCTTTACGAGCGGCAGGTCGCCTTTCTCGCAAACGCCTTCATAGCCGTCGCCATACGGCAGCGCGCGTAGCGCGCCGTCGAGCGCGTACGACCAGCTGTGGTACGGGCACGTGAAGCCTTTCGCGTTGCCCTTGTGTTCCTCGCAGACGGTCGCGCCGCGATGGCGGCAGCGATTCTGCAGCACGTTGATCGCGCCGGTCTTGTCGCGCACGACGATCACCGGCTGGCGGCCGATCGTCGTCGTGACGAAGTCGCCCGGCTGCGGCAGCTCGCTTTCGTGCGCGACCCAGATCCAGGTGCGGTAGAAGATCCGTTCGAGTTCGGCCTCGAACAGGGCGGGATCGTGATACATCGCGGGCGCGATGCGATCGGCCTGCGCAAGGCCGCGCAGCGCGCTGGTGTCGATCGTCTGATAGGAAATGTCGCTCATCGTCGTCGTGGGGAAAGAATCGCGAAGCGGTCGCGAGGTCTCGGTTGCGAGCACGGGTACTGGCAGCGTGATCAGTCTCGTCCTCGGCATAACATCCGTCAAATTGATCTAAAAACGATTATCAAATAAACAGTGTGGATAATACGGCAGTGCCGGCATTCAGAACTTGTGCCGCATGCCGATGCGCACCGTGCTCTGGCGATCGCTGGTGGACGGCGTCAGGTTGTTGATCGCCGCAACCGCCGCGTTGCCGGTCGAGTCGGTGCCCGACGCCTTCTGATAGACGCCGATCACGTACACGTCGGTCCGCTTCGACAGGAAGTAGTCGGCGCCAATGGCACCCTGGTAATAGCGGGCGCTCTGCGCGGATCGCGTCGCGGTCGCCGCGCCGCCCCCGGATGTGAAATCGAACGCGGTGCCGAGCACGAGCGCGGACGTGAGCTGGTACTTGAAGTTCACTTCGACGTTGTCGAACGTCGCGTGCCCGCGGTAGCCGAGCGGATTCGGCCCGGACGCCGCCGTATCGCCGAGTTGCCGGAACTGCGTGTTCGAGTAGGTCGCGCCGAGCGTGGCCGCGCCGATCGCATAGGCGGCGCCCACGGCGGCGACCTGATAGGTGCGCGCGGACGCATAGCCGCTGTACACCGGCGACGAGATGAAGTTGCCGCTCGCGGTGGCCGCCGTGCTCGCGCCGTTGTCGCCGAAGAACCCGACGTTCGGATTGCGCGCGTTCAGGTACGCGGCGCCGGCGGTCAGCGGGCCGTTCGCATAGCCGACGCCGATCGACCAGACCTGGTTGCGCGTCGCGTCGCCGGCGATGCCGCCGAGGCTGTACACGCCGCCGAGCCGGAATCCGTAGAACGTCGGGCTGGAAAACTTGATCGCGTTGTTGACGCGATACGCGTTGTTCAGGTTGTCGACGTCGCCCGGATGCGCGGTGACATACCCGCCCCACTGCGTGCCGGCTTCGAATGGTCCGACGAAATCGACGACGGAGTCGTACTGACGGCCGGCCAGCACCGTTCCCCATCCGCCCGACAGCCCCACGTATGCCTGGCGTCCGAACATCAGCCCCTGCGTACTGCCGCGATTCTTCTGGCCGAGCGAGCCGGTATTCGGATCGAAGCCGTTCTCCAGCGTGAAGACCGCGCGCAGCCCGCCGCCGAGATCCTCGCTGCCGCGCAATCCCCAGCGGCCCGCCTGCATGACGCTGCTCGACAGGCCGTACAGGCTGTGTCCGCCGGCGTTCGACGTCCAGCCGACGCCGTCGTCGACGATGCCGTAAAGCGTCACGGCGCTCTGCGCATGAACGGCCCCTGCGAACACGGCGAGCATGCCTGCCGTCAACGGATTCAGTTTCATATGTTTGTAATCCTTATCAATTGATCGATGGAAGAGCGGGGAACGGGAAATGGCGGGGTCCGGACGGGCCACCGTATTCGCATGCGGCCGTCGTCGTCCGGTGCCGAGCAATCTAGGGCGTCCAATTCAAGCGCGCAAATCGATCAAATAAGGGTAGCTGGATCGGCCGGACTGATAGGCGGCCGGCGTGCATCTCGAGCCTGCTCGCGACCATGCACGCGATTCATGGTCGGCATTTTTGGCGGGAATTTGACCGTGCTTGACATGGCTCTTATCGTTGGTCCGGCGTAGCGAACAGATTCGAGCGCGGACCTGCCAGTCGGATTCCCCATGAGCAGGATGACTGACTTTATTTCTCCGAACCCCATGAACTCACCAGCGCCCACCTCACCGGTCACGCTTTCCGCCTCGCGTCGTTCGAGCGCGGTCCGGCGTGCGGTCATGACGGCCGTGCTCGGCCAGGTCCTCGAATGGTACGACTTCTTCCTGTACGGAACGGCTGCCGCACTGATCTTCGGTAAGCTGTTCTTTCCGGTCGGCAGCGATCCGCTGACCGGGACGATCGCCGCGTTCGGCGGATTCACGGTCGGGTTTATCGCGCGACCAATCGGCGGGCTGATCTGCGGCCACATTGGCGACCGCTACGGCCGCAAGACGGTGATGATGCTGACGATGTTGACGATGGGCATCGCCACCGTCGGCATGGGGCTGCTGCCGACCTACCGGGAGATCGGGATCGCCGCGCCGGTCGCGCTCGTGCTGTTGCGGGTGCTGCAAGGTCTTGCCGCAGGCGGGGAGTGGAGCGGCAGCATCCTGCTGATCCACGAGAACGCGCCCGCGTCGCGGCGCGGCGCGCTGGCCGCGTGGAGCCCGTGCGGCGCCGCGTTCGGGTTCGTGCTGTCGACCGCGGCATTCCTGCTGGTTCAGCAGCTCGCGCCGGCCGATCTCGAAAGCTGGGGCTGGCGCCTGCCGTTCCTTGCGAGCGTCGTGCTGGTCGCGCTTGGGATGTGGATGCGTCGCTCCGTCGGCGAGAGCGCCGCATTCGCAGAAGCGAAATCCGCACACCGTGCCAGTGCCACGCCGATCGTCGACGTGCTGCGCGAGTGCCCGCGCCAGGTGCTGACCGTGTTCGGCCTGCGATTCGGCGAAGGCGCCGTGTCGTATCTGTTCTTCGCGTTCTCACTCGCCTACGGCAAGTTCATCGGGCTCGATTCGAAGTGGCTGCTGAGCGGTCTCGTGATCTCGATGCTGCTGATGATTCCGGTGACGCTCTTCACGGGCCGCCTGACCGACAGGATCGGCCGCAAGCCGGTTTACCTGATCGGCGCGATCGCCGTCGTGCTGGTCGCCTACCCCTATTTCGCGTTGCTGAACTCCCACCAGTTCCCGCAGGTCCTCATCGCGCTGATCCTCGCGAACAGCGTCACGATCGGCATCCTCGAAGGCGCGCAACCGGCGTTCATCAGCGAGCTGCTGCCAGTGCACCTGAGGTTCTCGGGGCTCGGCATCGGCCGCGAGATCTCGTCGGTGCTCGGTGGCGGGCTGTCGCCGATGATCGCCACCGCGCTGCTCGCGCACTACCGTAGCGCGACGCCGATCGTGATCTATCTCGCGATCCTCGGTGTGGTCACGGTCGCCGCCACGTGCTTCGCACCGGAAACCTACCCGAAGGCGCAGCGCGACCTCAATGCGGCCGCGTCGCGCTGACCGTTTCGTCTTCCTTTCCCACGACTCTTCATTTTAGGAATGCATCATGCAGGTCGATCAAGCCATCCATGAAACGATGCCGGACGATGTGTCCGGCCACCCGCGCGGCGTTGCGGCGCATGCCGCCGACGCGGCGCCGCTGCCGCTCGACGCCGTGATCGCCGAGGTCGAGCGCCGCCGCGACGAGTTCGACCGGCTGTCGCACGTGCCGCGCGACATGATCGCGACGATGAAGCGCGCCGGCATCTTCCGCGCCGGCACGCCGCGCCGCTTCGGCGGCGACGCGTTGCCGCCGCACGCGTTCCTCGCGATGCTCGAACGGATCGCGATCGCCGACGGCTCCGCCGCGTGGGTGGCGGCATTCGGCTCGGCCAATACCTACCTTGCCGCATTGCCGCTTGAGACGCAGCGCCAGATTTATGCGGACGGCCCGGACCAGGTGTTCGCCGGCGGGCTCTATCCGCTGCAGCCTGCGAGCCCGGCGCCGGGCGGCTACCGCGTGTCCGGACGCTGGCGTTTCGCGAGCGGGTGCAAGGGCGCCGACTGGATCGGCGTAGGCATCGGCGGTGCGCCGGCCAACGGTGGCGCTCCCGGCAAGCCGTTCACGGCCGTCTTTCCCGCCGCGGAAGTCGAGATCGTCGACAACTGGCAGGTGGTCGGCATGCAGGGCACCGGCAGTCACGACCTCGCGCTGCACGACAAGTTCGTCCCCGCCGAATGGACGTTCGTGCGCGGCGGCGAGCCGACCGTCGATGAACCGCTGTACCGCTATCCCGCCGTGTCCTACCAGGCGCAGGTGCATGCGGCCGTGAACGTCGGACTCGCGCGCGCGGCGCTCGATCTGCTGACGGAGATGTCCGGCGTGACGAAAACGACGACCGGCGCGCCGCGGCTCGCCGATCGCGCGTACTACCGCGCGGGGCTCGCGAAGGCCGAGGCGAACTGGCGCAGTGCACGCATGTTCTTCTACGACACGGCCGAAACGGTGTGGGCGCTGCTGTGCGCGGGCAATCCGGTGTCGGCTTCGCAGGCCAACCTGTTGCGACTGAGCGCGACGCATGCGGCGCAGGTATGCGCAGAGGTCGTGATGCAGGCGTATCAGCTCGCCGGCACGGCCGCGATCTATCGGGAGAGCCGCTTGCAGCAGCTCGTGCGCGATTCGATCGTGGTCACGCAGCACGCGTTTCTCGGCGAAGCGACCTACGACAACGCCGGCGCGGTGTTCGCCGGCATCGCGCCGGTCACGCCGTATCCGTGACCCGCGTATCGCCACGCACCTTTGCAACTGGAGCCTTCGATGAACGACACGATCAATCAGGACGAGACCCGCCGTCACTTCCGGGAAGCGATGTCCCGCCTGCCCGCCGCGGTCAACGTCATCACGACGGACGGCGAGCACGGCCGCTGGGGCATCACGGCGAGCGCGGTCTGCTCGGTGACCGACACGCCGCCGACCATGCTGGTCTGCATCAATCGCAACAGCCGCGCGCACGACATCATGCGCGGCAACGGCCACGTCGCGATCAACCTGTTGCCGCCGGCGTGCCAGGACATCGCGCAAGCGTTCGCCGGCATGACGTCGGCGCCGGCGGGCGCGCGTTTCGACGGCGATCACTGGCGGTCCGGACTCACCGGCGTGCCGGTGCTGGCCGAGGCCAACGTCAGCCTCGAAGGGGATATCGTCGACAGCAAGGTCGTCGGGTCGCACACGGTGATGTTCGTGCGGATCGACCATATCGCGCTGCGTTCGGAAGGCGACGGGCTGATCTATTTCGGCCGGGCATTCCACCGGCTCGCGCATCCGCTCGCCGCCTGCGCGAGCGGCTCGGGCGCGATCGGGAGGTAACGCATGGAGGTATGTCTTTTCCTGATCGCCGATCACGATGGCGGGCACGCGCTTTCGTCTGCCGCCGGCGAGGCCGCGTCGGCATTGCGTGCGGCTTCGGGGTTGAAGCGGCTCGTCGCGCATCGTCCGATCGCGCTGCACGCGGATCCGGCGGATACCGCTCCGCGCCCGCCGGCGCCGTCCTGCGTGCTGCAGTGCTACTTCGACGAACTCGCTGCGCTCGAGGCGATGCTCGTGCCGAACGGGCCCGCACATGCGTTCGTCACGCATTGCGATGCGCACGGCCATCGCGTCGCGCAACAGGCGATGGCCGTGCGCCGGATCGGGCCGGATCGCACGCGCGGCGCGCGTGAAGCGGACGAGCGATGCACGTACCTCGTCGGCTACGACGGCCACGCGCACGACATGAATGCGTGGCTCGCGCATTATCTCGATCACCACCCGCCGCTCATGCTGCAACTGCCGGGCATCCGCGAGATCGAGATCTACACGCGTGTCGACTATCGATCGGCGCTCGCGGTGCAGCGCGCCGACGCGATGCAGCGCAACAAGGTCGTATTCGATCACCCCGATGCGCTCGTGAACGCGCTGGCGTCACCGGTGCGTCGGATGATGAGGCAGGATTTCGACGCGCTGCCGCCGTTCGCGGGCGCGACACCGCATTTCCCGATGGCGAGCCGTGTTTATGAGATAACATCCATTCGATAGTGCGGCCGGCGCACTGACGACGAACGGGCGCGGGCCGCCGGCGATGGCGTTTCGCCATGCCGCCGCAACGCGCGGCGGTGCTGGGCGCCCGCCCGCGGTTCGCGAAGACCATGACGAAATCCAACCCGGTCGTCACCGACCTCAATCTGCTGCGGGTGTTCCTGGCGATCTCGGACCTGCGCAGCCTGACGGCTGCCGGCGAGCGGCTGGGGCTGACGCAGCCGGCCGTCAGCCACGCGTTGCGGCGCCTGCGCACGCTGTTCGACGATCCGCTATTCGTTCGCACGCCGAGTGGCATGGCCCCGACCGATGCCGCGCGCCAGCTGCACGGTCCGCTGACCAAGGCGTTCAGCATCATCAACCTTGCGGTCCAGCAACTCGCACATTTCGATCCGGCCACGGCGGAACGCGTGTTCCGGATCTCGATGTCCGACATGTCGGAGTTCTATTTTCTGCCACCGCTGCTCGCGAAGCTGGCGGAAATCGCGCCGGGAATTCGGCTCGAAATCGCGAGCACGGCGGTCGAATCGGTCAGCGCGGCGATGCGCGCCGGCGAGATCGATCTCGCGCTTGGCTATGTGCCCGATCTCGGCCCAGGCTGCGTGAGCCAGACCTTGTTCTCCGACGAGCATGTCTGCATGGTGCGGGCGGGGCATCCGCTGCGCAAGCGCGCGCCGACGCGGGAAGACCTGACCGCGCTGCGCTATGTGTACGCCAGCAGCAACGCGACCGGCCACCGGATGGTCGAGACCTGGCTCGACGAGTTGCACTTCGCGCGCACCGTCGTGCTGCGTCTGCCGCACTTCATCGTCGCGCCGGAGATCGTGCAGCACACCGACCTCGCGATCATCTTTCCGCGCAGCATCGCCGAGCGTTTCAACCGCGGCCACGTGTTCCGGATTTTCCCGCTGCCGTTCGCATTGCCGCCGATCGACATCCAGCTGCATCTGCACGTGCAGTTCTCGGCGGACCCCGGCGTCGCATGGCTGCGCGGGCTCATCTACGAGATGTTCCATCGGCCCGACGCGTGACCGTGGGCGCAGACGCACGACATAGGGCGCCGCCATCTTCAATATCCGACCGGTCGATTTAAAATCCATGCAAGAACAAATCCGGCAAATATTGGAGGCTGGTATGACATCCGTCGATCATCTCGATCTGAACCTGCTGCGTGTGTTCCAGGCGATCGTCGAGGAGCGCAGCCTGACCAAGGCCGGCGAGCGGCTCGCGCTGTCGCAGCCGGCCGTCAGCTATTCGCTCGGGCGGCTGCGCACATTGTTCGACGATCAGCTGTTCATCCGCACGCGCGCCGGCATGCAGCCGACGCCTGTCGCGCTCGAACTCGCCGGCATCGTCGGCAAGGCGCTCGACATGGTGCGCGAGGCGTTGCGCTATGCGGAGAGCTTCGATCCGGCGGTCAGCACGCGCACGTTCCGGCTGTCGCTGTCGGACGCGGGCGAGATGGCGTACCTGCCCGCGATCTGCCAGGCGCTGCGAGAGCAGGCGCCGCGCGTGACGCTCAGCGTGCGGCCGATGCCGGTCGAGGAGATCGAGGAGGCGCTGCGTGCAAGCAAGCTGGATTTCGCGATCGGCAACCTGCCCGAGCTGATGCCGCGCACGCGTCATCAGTTGTTGTTCGAGGAAACCTATGTGTGCATGACGGGCCGCCGCCGTGGATTGCCCGCGACGCCGGCGTTGACGCTGGAGCAGTTCGTTCGCGCGGCGCACGTGAACGTGAAATCCGTCGAGCACAGCCACCACGCGCTCGACGATGCGCTTCGCGCGCAAGGCGTGGGCCGCAACATCGCGCTGGAAGTCCCGCACTTCGTCGCGCTTCCGGGCATCCTGTCGGTCACGGACTGGTATGCAACGCTGCCGAGGCGGCTCGCGCAGATCCTCAATCGCGACAACGCGTTTCGCCTCTACGAACTGCCGGTATCACTGCCGTCGGCGCCGGTGACGATGCATTGGCACGAGCACTTTCACGAAGACGAAGGCATCGCGTGGATGCGTGCGCTGCTGGCCCGCATCGTGCAGCACTTCGACGCGACGTGACGGCCGGCGAGGCCGCTTGGCACCAGGTGCGTCAGAGATCGAGCACGAGCACTGCCGAACGCGCGCGCGACACGCAGCAGCAGATGACCGTGTTGCTCGCGCGTTCGGCCTTGCTCAGGCAATGGTCGCGATGGTCGGGCTCGCCGTCGACGACCGGGACCATGCAGGTGCCGCACACGCCTTCGCCGCACGACGTGTCGACCTCGATGCCGATGCCGGCGAGCGCGTCGACGATCGACACGTCGCCCTCGACCCGCACGGATTTTCCGCTGCGCTGCAGGCGTACTTCGAAGCCGTCCGCGGGCGCGTCGGCGCTTGCCTGTGGCTCGGCCGCGAAACGTTCGAGGTGGATCGCGTCGTCGGGCACGCGCTTCGACGCGGCGGCGACCACTTGATCCATGAACGGCGCCGGGCCGCACGTATACACATGCGCGCCGTCGCCGGTCGTCGCGATGCAGCAGTCGAGTTCGGCCGCGAGCCGGTCCCGTGCGATGCCGAAATGGAGCACGACGTGCGGCGCGAACGGCGCGCTCGACAGTTCGGTGACGAACGCAGCCTGTTCGCGACCGCGTGCGAAGTAGTGTAGCCGGTAGCGTGCGCCGCGCTTGTCCAGCGCGCGGGCCATCGACAGCAGCGGTGTGATGCCGATGCCGGCCGCAATCAGCACGTGCTCGCTGGCGTCGTCGGCCAGCCGGAACAGGTTGCGCGGCATGCCGATCGACAGCTCCGTGCCGACCTGCACGTCGTCGTGCAGCGAACGCGAGCCGCCGCGCGACTGCGTTTCCTTTTTCACCGCGAACAGATAGCTCGAGCGCTCGTCGGGATCGCCGCACAGCGAGTATTGCCGCGTGACGCCCGATGGCGCGGTGACGTCGATATGCGCACCGGGCTCGTAGGCGTCGAGCGGCTGACCGTCGGCGTGCGAGACCCGGAAACAGCGGATGTCCTGCGCCGCGTCGATCAGCGCGTCGATCCGGACCTTGTGACAATTCGCTTGCATGGGTAATCCCGTGATGAATTCGATGATGAGGCCACGCGGCGATGCGCCGCCGGGGAGCCTGCAATCGAGGATAGGGATCGGCTTCGCATAAATCAAATCGATTAAAAAGCGGAACGTTAATCAGCCGTGTCGATAATCTAATGCGCCGCTCCGCACCGAGTGCCGCCTGCACGCGTGCGTCCGGCGGGACGAACCCGCCGGACGCACGCGAATCGTCAGCTTGCCGGCGAGTGGGGCGCGATCGGCGCGTTGCCGAGCGTATAGCCGGCTTTGACGGCCGTCATGCCGAAATGGCGGATATAGAACGCGGACGTCCAGCTCAGTAGGCAGTACAGCGTCATCGCATAGCACGAGAAGCCGAGGTAATGGCACGAGAACGTGTTGCGGTGTGCCGCGACGAAGCGCAGCGAGCCGCGCATCGACACGCGCTGGATGCCGCCCGCGTGGTCCTGCGCGAGCCCTTCGCGCTGCGGATCGTGCACGGTCGCGCTGAACAGCAGCGCGACGAACAGCTCGGTCAGCCCGACGTTCCGGAACGTGTCCTGCCGCATGCACCTGCCCGACGAGAGGCAGCGTGAACTGGGGCCTGTTCACACTACTGGTTTGAAGTGATGCTTCGGAGATGGAAATCTCCGAAGCCCAATTCAAACAGATCGAACGTTGCCTGCCATGCCAGCGAGGCAATGTGAGTCTGTCGAATCTGCAAGTGCTTAACGCGATCCCCTACGTTGCCGAGCACGGTTGCAGTGGCGCGTCCACATCGGGATTGGCGCGCCAATCGAAGGGCCTCGGACATCGTGAACAGCCCAAGATACCACCGAAGGTCGGACCTCCGTACGCCGAATATGCCTCGCCGGGATCGGTGCGAAGGTACTGGCAACGGGTATTGTCACCGCGATTCGTCTTTCAGCATGAATTCAGTTCGCGTAGATGAATCGCCTAACATTTGGATCGTCGATGTTCGATTTGTCCATCACGACAAACCCGGTCGCCTTTGCCGGCGGAACGGGCTTGCCGCGAATAGCGGTAACGGCAAATTTGACGCCGTAATACCCCATGTCAGCAGGGCGTTGCGCGATTGCGTCGTCGACCAGACCGCTTTTTAGGTCTTTGTCGATGCCGGGCAGCGCGTCGAAAACGATCAGCTTAACCTTGCCACTTTTACCCGCCATATGAATGCCTCGCGAAGCGCCTTTGCCGGAAACCGTATTTGCAGCGAATACGCCGGCGAGGTCAGGCGTACTCGCCATGACCCCTGAGACGTCCGCGAACGCTTTGTTCGGATCGTCCTCGTTGTAAAGCGTCGGCAGAACCTTGATGTTGGGATACTTCTTCAACTCTTCCTTGAAACCCTCAACCCGTGCGTCCGTACTCGAAATGCCGGGCTTCACGCTTTCGCAATAGACGGATCCACGTTTGCCGATCACGTTTGCAAGCACACGAGCAGCAATGCGTCCGCCTTCGGTGTTGTCCGACGCGATGTAAGACAGCGGAAAGTCGGCGTTGCCATGGCCCGTCTGGTAGATACCAGTGCCGATATACGTGTCGACAGTAATGACCTTGATGCCCGCCTTCTGAGCCTCCGCTAGCGGTTCAATGAGTTGTTGTGCATCCACTGGTGAAATGAGGATCGCATCCGGTCGCTTGGCGACAAGCTCCTTAAGAATCGGTAGCTGTTCGGTCGTGCTCCAACTCTTCGGTGCCTGGAATAACAATTGCACTCCCTCTTCGGCGGCGGCCTTTTCGGCACCGCGGTACATCGTGACGTAAAACGGATCAACGAATCCAGCGAGTAGCACAATAACGGGGTGCATCTTGTCTGAGCGAGCCGGGTGGATACCTGCAAACACAAGAAATAGTGTGCTCAGCAACACTGTGAGCGCGCACCTGCCACGTCGTGCCGCACGTAACACGCCCGTCGATATGGCACATCCGCTCCTCAAAATGAGCATGCCCGTCTCCTTGTCTAGGTTGCACTTACAGTACGATTCTTCGACCGTTACGGCTCCGTGCCGGCTATCGCAGCGAAGCGTATCGACAAGATCTCAACAGCGACCAGACGGTGCGCGCAAGGGGCGGCCGAGGGTCTCCGCGTGTGTGTGGTATTGGCGTATCGACTTGTGATAATAGAGGCCAAAGCCGCATTGACGGCTTGTCGCTCGACATCGCCACCGGGCCGCCACAGCGTGTGAAATGCGTGCCCGCATGAGGTTTACGCTGCCTCCTCTCTGTGTCCTGGTACCACGGGGCCTCTTGGTGCATTCGATCCAGGCGAGTTGCCGGCTCTGCCAATCAGGAACCAGGTGTGGAACTTACCCGCGCCCTTGGCCTGGATGGTGCCGCGATCTTCGAACGTGAATGCGTCGCCAAGCAGTCTGCGGGTCGTCTCCGTCACCTGCACGCGCCCGGCCACACCGCATGATTCCATACGGCTCGCGATGTTGACGGCGTCCCCCCACAAGTCATAGATAAACTTCTGCTTGCCGATCACCCCTGCCACGACTGCGCCGCTGTTCAGGCCGATGCGCAGTTTCAGCGTGTGGCCAGTGCGCGAGTCGAACCGCGCCACTGCGTCCATCATTTCCAGCGCCATGTGCGCGGCACGCACAGCGTGATCGGCGGTTGGCACGGGTAGCCCGGCAGCGGCCATATAGGCGTCGCCGATGGTCTTGATCTTCTCGAGACCGTAGTCGTCAGCGATAGTATCGAAGTCGGTGAAGATTTCGTTCAGCACGGCTACCAGCTTTTCGGGGCGCATGCCCGCGGAAAACCGGGTGAATTGCACGATGTCGGCAAACAGCACCGTGGATTGCGGAAAACTGTCGGCGATGATTTCCGGTAGGCTGCCGGTGACGAGGTCGGCGCGCGCCTTGAGGCGTTCGGCGATCGGCGAAGGCAGCAGCGTGAGCAAGAGCCGATCGGAGATTTTCTGCTCAGCCAGCACCTTGTCGTACATCGTTTGTAGTTCGTCGCGCTGCCGCCGGATCACATCGCGGCTTGCCTGAAGCGCCTCCTCGGCCTGCCTGCGCTCCATGATCTCCTGCTGAAGTTGCGCGTTTTGCGCCTCTAGCTGTTTTCGCATCGCATGCAGGCTCAAGTGCGTGTTCACGCGTGCGATCACTTCCTCGATCTCGATAGGCTTGGTGACATAGTCGACGCCGCCCGCCGCGAAGCCATTGACCTTGTCCTCGGTGTCAGTCAGCGATGTCATGAACAAGACGGGTACATCGCGGATACCGTCGCGCGCCTTCAACAGCTGGCAGGTCTCGAAGCCGCTGAGGCCGGGCATCATGACGTCGAGCAGGATAAGGTCGGGCCGCACGAACTCCGCTCGTTGCAGCGCTTCTTCGCCGTCCTCGGCAACGACGATACGAAAGCCGCGGGCCTCCAGGCTTTCCACCAGGATGCCCAAATTGGCCGGCGTGTCATCCACTATGAGGATGGTTTGCATGCAGGACTCGGATGCCGCTTGCTTTGTCACGACGATTGCCTCTTTTCCAGATAATGCTCCACGAGGCTGAGGATGGCTTTGGAGCGGTAACCCTTGGCGAGCAGGCAAAGCTGGTCGGCGAAGGGGCGAAAGCGCTCGTCGAGTTGGATCAGGTGGGCGGCGTGCTGGACGATGGCGCGCATGTTGCCGAGCCTGGCCAACTGGTACAGCGCTTCTATCTCCTCTGGTGGCGGTGTGATCAATGGACCGCCGGGAACGCCCGCCGAATGTTCAGCCGTCTCGAGCGACTCGGTAACTTGTGGCTTCGGAAGCTCGTAAGTCCATTGCACCTTCAGGAGCATAGCGACCTCCGCAAGGAGACCGTTGAAATCGATCGGTTTCGCCAGAAAGGCACTCGCGCCGGCCGCCCGGCATTTCTCCGCATCCGTTCCGGACGCGCTCGCAGAAATTGCAATGATGGGCAGACCGCTGAACTCAGGTAGTTCGCGCAGGCGTCGCGTGGCTTCCAGTCCGTCCATCTCGGGCATCACGACATCCATGAGGATCAGCGCCGGTCGCAGTGCTTCGGCCTTTTCCAACGCTTCGACGCCGTTGCCTGCTTCGATCATTTCGAAGCCGAGCCGGCCGAGCATCTCAACTGCCACCGCGCGGTTCTCTGCAACATCGTCCGCGACCAGTACGGCCTTGCGCGGCCCCTCGTAGCCGTTGACGGCCCATTCAGGAGGGACCGGGGCCGCTTGCGGCTCCACAATCGGCACATCCAGTGCGAACGAGAAGGTGCTGCCGCGGCCAGGGTGGCTCTCCACATGAATCTCTCCGCCCATCAATCGCACGAGCTGCCGACTGATGGCCAGACCCAGGCCCGTGCCTCCAAACCAGCGCCGTGCCTCGTCGACTTGCTCGAACGGTCGGAAGATTGCTTCCAGGTGCGCTTCGTCGATGCCGATTCCCGTGTCCTCCACTGCGAAGTTCAGCTGCCCAGGGGGGGTGAAACCGACCCGCAGACGGACGCTTCCTCGCTCTGTAAACTTGACGGCATTGGAAAGCAGATTGAGCAGCACCTGGCGTAGCCGCTTTTCGTCGAGGCGCACGCCGGTGGGCAGATCGGGCGCAACATCGTAGACGAAGGATAGGCCCTTTTCCGATGCCTTGACCCGAATCGTCTCGGCGATGAAGCGCAGAAACCGCTCGGGCGGGATGTCGGAAAGGTTCAGCTCGACCTTTCCGGCCTCGATCTTTGCCATATCCAGGATATCGTTGATCAGCGACAGCAGATGCTCGCCGCTGCGCTGGATGATCGACAGTCCGTCGATCTGGCGCGGGTCGAGCGCCTTGTCCTGGCGCAGGATTTGCGAATAACCGAGAATGGCGTTCAACGGTGTGCGCAGTTCGTGGCTCATGTGGGCAAGAAAGTCGCTCTTGGCCCGGTTCGCGGCTTCGGCTGCACGCCGCGCCCCCCGTTCGGTTTCCATCTGTTTGCGCTCGGTCAGATCGAGCACGAATGCCACCCCGCGGTGCTGCGATCCCTCGAAATGCGCACCGCCGATCAATACCGGAACGCGACTGCCGTCTTTGCGCAGGTAAGCCTTCTCAAATGGCGTGAAGCGCGATTCATGGGTGAGTTCCTCCATGGCCCGCGTATCGGCGGCGTGGTATTCGGGCGGCGTCAAATCGGTCCAGCGGAGCGTGCCGGATCGCAGCTCTTCGCGGCTACGTCCGACGATGGTCAGGAAAGCGTCATTTGCCTCGGTGATCCGGCCGTCGGCGTCCCAGAATAGGACTCCAATGATGTTTGATTCCACGAGCTGTCTGACGCGCGCCTCCTGCTCGCGCAGCGCAAGGGTGCGCTCCTCGATCCGGGCGCTCATCGCATTGATGCCTTCCTGGAGCTTGCCGAACTCGTCCTGCGCCGTGATGGCCGGGATTCGGGCTGACAATTCACCGCGCTCGATTCGATTGACGCAATCCAGCGTCGCACGCATGCGCCGCATCAGGCGCCGTCCGAAGAAATTGAGGACCACGGCGTTGATGGAGAGAAGTAAAAAGGCAGTCCCGCCGATGGCCCGCAGAAAGACGCCGCGGCTTGCCAACATCTCATTCTTGTCTACGGAAATCGCGATCAACCAGTTGGGCGGCTCGAGCGTGGTGAAAGCAGCAAAGTGGGGTACGTCTCCACTGGCGTAGTATTCGATGACGCCCGTCCCCTTGCGAGACATTCGCTCGACAAAATCAGTCGCGAGTCGGGTTCCAGCGCGGCGCGTCGGATGGTAGACGATACTGTCGTCGGGCAACGCCACGATGAACAGTTCGGCGCTCTGCAGGCCTTCCTTTTGCCGAAGCTGGGCCTGTAAATCCGCTGCCGCGGCGGACGCCGGCTGAACGCCGACCCCAATGAGGGCTCGCCGCATGACCTCGCGGGCATTGGTCACTTCGGTCCGCAGGACATACTCCTCGAACCGGTACAAGAGGTCGTTGAGGATGACCGTGCCCACGCCCAGCGCCAGCACGGTTGAGGCGAGAACTATCGCGATCGACAGGAAATTGAAGCGGGTCGTAAGCTTCATGAAGAGGCCCCAACATTCGAGCCACGACAAAAATGATACTCGACCGCGTCCCCCTTGGTAGAAATCTCGACGAGCTTATCCGCCTGTAGGCGAGGCCTATTCTTGGCTGGTGTAGGCAAGTCCAACCTTCCGGCCCAGGGAAAGTTCGGAATCTGGTCCGTCGTCGTTGGGTTGCATCATTTTGTTCCCGCCCATTGGTGTGCCAGATGGGCTGCCGACCGGGAACAAAATTGCTTCAAGACGCTTGCCAGAATATTGTTTTGCTCCCCCGCGGGCCCGGTGGCACCAATGCGTCGCCGCGCCGGAGTATGAAGTTGGGCCAAGCAGCAGTCTTGGGGCCGGCGCAACGGCGCCGATACGGCCGATGGCCGTCCGCGTGGATCCCGTGCGCGACGAGTCTCAGAACCAAATCCTACATGGACTGTTCGCGCACGCTGGCAAACTACTCTGCACGAGGTCAGTTCGAGTAAATGAATTACCTAATATTTGGATCGTCGATGTTCGACTTGTTCATCACGACAACCCCAGTTGCCTTTGCCGGCGGAATGGGCTTCCCGCGAATAGCGTCGACGGCAAATTTCACACCGTAATATCCCATCTCGGCAGGACGTTGCGCGATTGCATAGTCGTTCAGACCGCTCTTCAGGTCGTTGTCGATGCCGGGTAACGCGTCGAACATGAATCGCGTATGGGGCAGGCAGCCGCGCCTTCCGTTCAGCACCGAAGTCATCGTCAAGGCAAATTCAAAGAATCGATGTGGATCGTGGATCATCCAGCGCCACTTTGTTAGGATAACAATCCCATCGTCGGATGATGGCCAGCAACCACCCAGATGCCGAAAAGATCACCTCAGCGTCGCGATATCAACAACACGCATGCCCGCCCTGCGTCCGGCCTCGAGACCTTCGACACTGTCTTCGATAACAAGACACGCGGAGGGTTCGACACCTAGTCGCTTTGCAGCCTCCAAAAAAATGTCGGGAGAAGGTTTTCCCACGGTTACGTCGTCGAACGTAACGACGGTATCAAACGCGTGGCGAAGTTTGATCGCATCTAGCGTGGCCTCGACAAGCACCCGCGGGCCGCCCGACGCAACTGCCATTTTACGGAGGCCAGCGTTTCGATATACGATCGAAGTAGCCGCGCTGATTTGTCGGACGTATCTGACTCTCTCGAGATATAAGGCGGGCAAGAGCCCTGAAATCTCACACCATTCGGGAGCGCTTCCATCGCGCAACCACAATTCTTCCATCAAATTTTTCCCGGACAGCCCGACGCGCTGGGCGTACCATCCTTCGTGCAGCTCGTGGCCGTACCGTCGAAGTACAATTTTCAGGCAGGTGAAATGAATCGGTGCCGTCTCGGCGAGTGTGTTATCACAATCGAAAATTATCGCTCCGGCGCCGTCTTCGATCAAAGGTGGCTTTAAGATCAAGTCTTGCTTCATGCTGTTTCCTGATTCGCTGCGGCGATCAATCGACCTTTCCCTCCTTATCGCACTAGGAGGAAAGAAAAAGGTGCTCCCCGGATCAAGGATGACTCGATCCGGGGATTAATGAGCAACGTACCGATGGTGAAAAGCCCGTGCCGTCGGTCTGGCCCACGCTGTTCACTCGTTTCCAGCTAGCTAGCCACGATTCATCGCGACTGAGCTTCCTTTACAATGCCTTCCCACAGTCCGTTGATATACACGGCTCCAAGAGCACGGTCGTAGAGGCCATATCCCGGCTTCCCCTTCTCGCCCCAGATCATGCGCCCGTGATCGGGCCGGAAATAGCCTTGGAAGCCGGATTCATAGTACGCACGGACAATCTCGGCCATATCCAAGGACCCGTCCGCGGATCGGTGTGCAGCCTCATGGAAGTCACCCTTTTCATTGACTTTGACATTTCGCAAATGTGCAAAGTGAACGCGACCACGCCCTGCAAACTCGCGCACAAGCGAGGCGACGTTGTTCTTCAAATCAGCCCCGAGTGAACCGGAGCAGAGTGTGAGGCCATTGGCCGGATCATCCACGATCGAAAGCGCACGCTCGATATCGTCCCGATTCTTGACGATCCGAGGGAGCCCAAACACCGATCGCGGCGGATCGTCTGGGTGAAGGGCCATCTTGATGCCCACCTCGCTCGCGACCGGAATGACGCGGTTGAGGAAGTATTCGAGCCTGCCCCACAGGGTTTCCTCATCTACTTTCTGATACTCCTGGAGAAGGGACCTCAATTCGTCGGGCTTGTAGCTGACATTCCAGCCGGGCAGGGTAAGCGATTCGTCACCCTCGGCTGCACTGATAACGTCCACGTCGAAGGCGAGCGTCGTCGAGCCGTCGGGCAGCTCTTTTGCTAGCGTCGATCGAGTCCAGTCAAACACCGGCATGAAGTTGTAGCAAACCACCTTGATCCCGCACGTAGCGAGATTACGCAGGGTTTGACAGTAATTTTCGATATATCGGTCTCGGGTATCAGTTCCGCGCTTGATATCCTCGTGGACGGGAACACTCTCGATCACCTCAAGCGTCAAGCCATGCGCTTCGATTCGCTCCTTCAAGGCGCGAATCTTGTCGATCGGCCACACCTCCCCAACGGGGACATCATAGATTGCGGACACGATGCCGGTCATGCCTGGAATCTGACGAATGTATTGGAGTGAAACAGGATCCTGTTCACCGTACCACCGGAATGTCATCTTCATTAGTAGACCGATATAATTGTGACGGGAATCAAAAGATTCCCATTAAGGATGCGGCTTAACGCCAAGGCGTTCAGCCGCCAAAAGCCATCAAATTGCTGTTGACCTCGAGAGTTTGGACACTTCAAATCAAGCAGCACAGGCAACGATTGACACAGGCCGTGGTATGCGCTGCTACTCGAACTTCGAATTCAATCTTTCTTCGGCATTATGCATGTGTGCTTGCATTGCCTTCGCAATTCTTTTCTCATCACGGGCTACTAACGCAGCGAAAATCTCTTCATGTTCCATCATCGATTGCTTCCATACTTTACTGCTGAGGAAGTGGTTCTCCAGTTGGTAGTACAGAGGCGCAGTTCGATGTTCCCAGAGAGTTTCCAGCAGCAATACGTAAGCGCCGTTACCTGAAGCTTCGGCAATGCGCATGTGGAAGCTACGGTCGGCGGGAATCAATTCCGGTTCACCGACCACGCAATACCTGAGCTTCTCCAAGCATTCGCGGACGCGAGCGATCTGCTCCTCAGTCGCATTTCTCACCGCCTGTACTGCAATCTCCGTCTCCAGGTACGCCCTTGCACGAATGACATCGAAAGGGCCAAGCGAGGCGGGCTGAGCACTCAAGTGAGGGCCGCTGCGAAGGTCGATGTGAGGTTCGCGCCGCAGTACATATACCCCTGAACCGCTTCTTACCTCGACGACTCCTTCAATTTCGAGAGCGATCAGCGCTTCTCGCACAGTCGAGCGGCTCACTCCCAATCGCGCAGAGAGGTCGCGTTCCGCTGGCAAGCGTTCTCCCACGCTGAATTCACCGGCATCAATCAATCCGGCGATCTGCGAAGCAATTTGTCTGTAGAGCCGCTGCGGCTCGATGGTCTGGAAAGGCATGTTCGTAGTGTAATGTGGTCCGGCCACCCGGCCAAACTCGGGAAAACCCCGATGCGAAAGCGGCAAAAAAGCCTCGCCAACCGGCTTATGCGCTGGTTACCATTCGATCTGGTCCGGTGGTCCGGCCAATTGTAGCTTGAATGAAAGGTCAGGCGGGCCTGGTAGGTCGATCACACCGGACTTACCGTCTGTTTCACTTTTTCTGCTTGGTATCGCTGTCCATCCGCGCGAACACCACCAAAAGCCGCTGCTTACGGGTATGCGGGATATCTAGGAGACACCATGCGAAAGAATCGCTGGTTCGTAATCTTCCTCTGCTTCTTGGCAATCACCATCAATTATATCGACCGAGCTAATCTGGCCGTCGCCGCCCCAGTGATACAGAAGGAACTCGGAATTGGGGCCAGTGAAATGGGCTTGCTGCTGAGCGGGTTTTTCTGGACTTACGCACTGATGCAAATGCCGTTCGGTTGGTTCGTCGACCGAGTCGGAGCCCGAATCGCGCTTCCGCTTGCGGTCGGGTGGTGGTCGATCTTCACTGCTGTAACCGCCGCGGCATCGAGCGTGGCGGGCATTTTTGGTTGCCGCATTTTGCTCGGCGCCGGTGAGGCCGGAGCCTACCCGTCGTGCGCGAAGATCGTCAGTCAGTGGTTTTCTACGAAAGAGCGTGCCTTCGCAACGAGCATCTTCGATAGCGGATCGCGAGTTGGCTCGGCGCTTTCTATTCCCGTGGTGGCTGCGATTGTGGGGCTTTGGGGGTGGCGCGCGTCGTTCGTGATTACTGGCGTGGTCGGACTGGTCTGGGTCGTGGGGTGGTTCCTTATCTATCGAGAGGGCGACACTATCGCGACCAACAACGTTCAAACGTCGGCCGCAGTGCGCTCGAAAGTCAGTCACGCAGAGACGGTCTCTTGGCTTTCTCTCTTCCGGTATCGAACGCTGTGGGGAATGATGCTGGGTTTCTTTTGCCTGAATTTCGTCATCTACTTTTTCATTACCTGGTTTCCCACGTACCTCGTTCAAACGCGCGGTTTCTCATTGAAGTCGCTGGGCACGCTCGGCACGATCCCCGCGCTAATGTCGATCGGCGGCGGCTGGCTCGGAGGATGGGCATCCGACGCGCTGTATCGCCGCGGATGGAGCCTGACTGCTGCGCGGAAGACCTGCATGGTAGGCGGCATGCTGACTTCGTCCGTAATTACGTTGTCCGTATTCACTGACAACACTTATCTCATGCTCGCCTGTTTCGGGACCGCGTACGCAAGTCTCGCGTTTGCTGGCGCAAGCATTTGGTCGCTGCCGGCAGACGTAGCTCCGACGCCTGCACACGTTGCGTCAATCGGGGGTATTCAGAACTTCGCTTCGAATAGTGCCGGGATTCTGATCACCACATTCACGGGGGTCATGCTGTCGCTCACACACGGCTCGTTCACGATTCCCCTCGTTGTTGCGGGAGCATTCAGCGTAATCGGGGCATGCAGCTACCTTTTCATAGTGGATCGGATCGAGCCGCTTCCGATCATCTCGGACAACTCGAGCTCGGCTCACAAAGTCCAGGAACCCACCCCACGAGGGCTCAATTAACCATCGACCTTGGTGCAAGGTAGGAACGCTTATGTGCCAGACACGCTCACCAGTCGAGCCCATCGTTCAAAAAATGGAGATTTGAAATGCGACTTGAAGGTAAAACAATCGTAATTACAGCAGCGGGAGCAGGAATCGGCAAAGCCACGGTTTTGGCAATGGCAAAGGAAGGCGCGCAAGTATGGGCGACCGACGTCAAGTCCGAGTTGCTGCAGGAGTTTGTAGGCGTGCAGAACGTGCGGACGGCTGTGCTCAACGTCCTCGATCGTTCCGCGATCAACGATTTCTTCTCTTCAATCCCCAAAGTTGACGTCCTCTTCAACTGTGCTGGATTTGTTCACAACGGCACGATTCTGGATGCGACCGATGAAGAGTGGTCATTCGCGTTCGATCTAAACGTCCGCTCAATGTTTTGGACCATTCGTTCCGCGTTGCCGAAGATGCTTGCTTCCGGCGGAGGAAGCATCATCAACATGGCTAGCGTTGCGAGCAGCATCCGTGGTCTGCCCAACCGTTTCGTGTATGGCGCATCGAAGGCCGCGGTGATCGGTCTCACTAAGGGCGTTGCCGCGGATTTCGTCAAGCAAGGCATTCGTTGCAACTCGATCTCGCCGGGCACCGTGGACACTCCGTCTCTTCAGGATCGAATCAATGCTTACGACGATCCCGTCGAAGCACGAAAGAACTTCATCGCGCGCCAACCGATGGGGCGCCTCGCACAAGCAGAAGAGATCGCCCCCGTCCTTATCTTCCTCGCCAGTGACGAATCTGCATTTGTCACCGGCCAAAACTACGCCGTCGATGGCGGCATGACTATCTAAACCATACTGGAGGCTATCCATGAAACTTGCCCGCTACGGTCAACCCGGAAATGAGAAACCCGCTATTGTCGACGCTACTGGCGCATTGCGCGACTTGAGCGGCGTCATTTCTGATATCACCCCCGAGCAACTGAGCGACGACGGACTCGCGAAACTGCGTGAAATTGACGTTGAGAAGCTGCCTGTTGTCGACGGGGCTTCCCGCATCGGCTGCCCGCTCCGTGGCGTCGGGAAGTTCATCGCGATTGGTCTCAACTACACAGACCATGCCGCGGAAACCAATCTTCCCGTTCCCAAAGAGCCGATCGTCTTTTCCAAAGCGACCACATGCATTCAGGGGCCGAACGATTCCGTCATGCTGCCCCGCGGCTCCGAAAAGACCGACTGGGAAGTCGAGCTCGGCGTCGTGATCGGTAAGCGTGCCCGTTATGTTGAGAAGGACGACGCGCTCAACTACGTGGCGGGTTATTGCACGATCAACGACGTAAGCGAGCGGGAGTATCAACTGGAGCGAAGCTCGCAATGGGACAAAGGCAAGGGCTGCGACACGTTCGGTCCCATCGGCCCCTGGCTTGTGACTCGCGACGAGATCAAGGACCCTCAGAACCTTTCGATGTGGCTCGAAGTGAACGGCGAGCGCATGCAAACGGGCAACACAAGAACGATGATTTTTAACGTTGCCGACATCGTTAGCCATGTTAGTCAGTTCATGACGCTCATGCCGGGTGACGTCATCACGACTGGAACCCCGCCGGGCGTTGGTTCGGCAAAGAATCCGCCGCGGTTCTTGCGAGCTGGCGATGTCGTCACTCTTGGCATCGAAGGGCTCGGCGAGCAAAAGCAAACGGTGATTCCGTTCGCGTTGTGAGAACCGAATCTGGGAATTGAACAAGGAGCTAGACATGACACACTCCAATCGCGCGACCGAACGAGCGGGAGTCGCGAACGCATTCGCGGATTCAGCCGAATGGGAAACCCGCGTCAATCTCGCTGCAGCCTACCGTCTTGCGCATCACTTCGGATGGACTGATCTCATCTACAACCACATCACCGCAAAGGTACCGGGATCGGATGGTCATTTCCTGATCAATCCAATGGGGCTGAACTACGACGAAGTGACCGCATCGAACCTTGTCAAGATTGATCTGGACGGCAATATTCTGAGCGACACGCCGTATCGAATCAATCGCGCGGGCTTTGTTATTCACAGCGCAATCCATCGGGCGCGGTCCGATGCAGGCTGTGTTTTTCATACCCACAGCCGTGCCGGTGTGGCCGTCGCGTCACTGAAGGACGGTCTCTTGGCACTCAACCAGGCGGGGATGCAGTTTTACAATCGCGTCTCGTATCACACGTACGAAGGGTTCAACGTCCTTCTCGATGAGCAACAGCGCCTGGTCGAAAGCTTGGGCAAGAATTACACACTTATCTTGCGCAATCACGGCCTGATCACTGTTGGCCACAGCATCGCAAAGGCATTCCAGCGCATGTATTACCTCGAGCAAGCCTGCCAGTTGATGATTGACACGTTGGCGACGGGACGTACGCCAAACGAACCGTCGCCTGAAGTCGCCGAGGTCACTGCAGCGAGGTGGTACGACGGTAGCTCCGACGCCACGGCGAATGACGACATCGAGTGGGCGGCTGCTTGTCGAATGATGGACCGCTATCAGCCGGGATATCGCTCGTAGTCGGGCGGAAGCTGCCGTGATACGGCAGCTTTTGACATCAATTTCGTTATCCTACGCATATGAATAGAAAAATCATCAGATCTTCGAGCGTTCTTCCTTTAGCCGCCGTTGCCCTGTCGGCCTTCGCAGTTCCTGCTCGCGCGCAATCGAGTGTTACCCTCTACGGCATCGTCGATAATGGGTTGGTCTATCAGAATAGCCAGACGTCGCTCGGTTCGACCACGGGCGGCCGTTCCAATAAAAAATTGGTGGCAGGGATCTATGCGGGGAATCGATTTGGGATAAAAGGGGCTGAGGACTTAGGAGGGGGCACAAAGGTCATCTTTACGCTTGAAGCCGGCTTTAATCTCAACAATGGGACATCCCAGTTCAGTGGAGGCATGTTCACGAGACAATCGTTCGTCGGATTAACCAACGAGCAGTTCGGAACGATCACGGTGGGGCGGCAGTACACTTCGTATTTCCAATTGCTCGCGCCCTACAGTCCGGTCAATTGGTTGACCGGGTTCTTCGGCGCTCATCCGGGGGATCTCGATTCCCTCGATACCGTCTATCGGGCCAACAACTCCCTCGTTTATACGTCACCAAGAATCGCGGGGTTCACTGTCGGAGGATCATACTCTCTCGGCGGTGTACCGGGCAGCGTCAACCGAGGCTCGACCTGGAGTGCGGCCGTGCAGTACATGAATGGCCCATTCGGCGCCGCAGTTGGATTCCAGCGGATCAACAACTCGACCCCTGGTGGCGGTGATTGGGGGGCGGAGTCGACGACCAGCGCCGGCGGTCAAGTCGGCGTGTCTGCGGTTACGAACGGGTATCGGACGGCTGCCGCTCAACAACGCTTCGCCGTTGTTGGGGGCTATTCGTTCTCAAGGAACCTTGACGTCTCGCTTTCTTACTCAAACGTCCAATACATCCCTGGAATCGGCTCGAGCTACCGAGACACGGCAGTCTTCAATACGGGCGGCGCAACGGTTCACTTCAAGCCATCGAGCATTGTCGACCTCGCCGCGGGATACAGTTACACACGAGCTGCCAAGGCTAACGGGATCTCGTCGGCTGCCCAATACCAGCAGGTTACCTTGGTTGAGGCATACAGTCTTTCGAAGCGCACCACACTCTTCGCTGGCCAGGCCTTCCAGCGGGCTCACGGCCAGACGCTCGGAACAGCAGGTGCGTCGAACATTATCAATGCGACTGCGTCGATCGGAGACGGATTCCAAACCGCGCCGTCCTCTTCTGGAAGTCAGATCGCCGTGGGGGCCGGCATAACCCATCGATTCTGATGCTTGCTTAAGCAAAGTGATCTCGTCGCGGGAGACGGGCGGGTGCTTCGCAATTGTCCGCGAGCGTGTCAACGCAGTGCTATTACAAAGGAGACAGAGTGAACAAGATCGACTACGACCTGAGGTCGACCACTCTAGGTGTAGAGGGTAGTAACGAGCAACGCATCGGCACCACTGCCAGAAAGGAGATTCGCAGAGCAGTTACAGCGGCTACGGTCGGAACTGTCATCGAATGGTTCGACTATGCGCTGTATGGAGCCGCAGCCGGGTTGGTTATCAATCGCTTATTTTTTCCGAACTTCTCCGCTGTAGGTGGGGTACTTGCAGCTTTCGCAACCTTCGCTGTCGGCTTCTTTGCACGCCCGCTCGGAGGCGTGCTGCTGGCGCACGTCGGCGACAAATACGGGCGACGACCAGCGCTAATCCTGTCGATTGCGTTAATGGGCATCGCAACCGTCGGGCTTGGTGCGTTGCCTACCTTCGCGCAGCTCGGAGTCGGCGCTCCGCTTCTTCTTGTGCTCTTTCGCCTTATTCAAGGATTCGGGGCCGGTGCTGAACTCGCCGGAGCTATTACGCTCGTGGCCGAGTATGCGCCCCCAAATCGACGCGCCTTCTATACCGCGTTTCCAGGGGCTGCGCCCGTCGCTGGCATCGCCCTGGCTACGCTCTGCTTCTACGCTGTGTCGAGACTACCCGAGCCGGCCCTTCTCGGCTGGGGATGGAGGCTCCCTTTCCTGGGTTCCGGGGTACTTTTCTTGGTTGCGTTGTACATTAGGCGTAAGCTCGACGAGACGCCCGCATATGTGGCGGCCATGGCAAAGGCTGACGCGAAACGAAGCGAGCATGCGGTGCCACTTCGTGAATTAGTTGTTAAAAGCCGTCGCGAACTGATGCTGGGCTGCCTCAGCATTACGGGGCATAACGCGAACGCATACATCCTGAGCGCGTTCGCACTGAGCTACATGACAAATTCGCTAGGAATGGCGCGCGTCGATAGCTTGTTGATCATGGTCATATCGTGCGTTGTTGCCGTGGTTTTCACTCCAATCATGGGTGCGCTTTCTGACAAGATCGGACACGGACGCGTGTTTTCCTTCGGCGCAGCTTTCGCGATGTTGTTCGCTTTTCCGTTCTTCAACATGCTGTCATCGAAGGACTTCGCGACCGCTGCACTGGCGATGTCGATCGGGTTTGGTGTGAGCTTTAGCGCCATGGCCGGTGCGCAGGGTGCATTTCTGACCAATCTTTTCCCGACCAGATATCGCTTCTCAGGGCTTGCTATCGCACGCGAACTCAATGGGGTTTTGATCGCTGGCCCAACGCCTCTGATCGCGGCTTACCTCGTTTCGCTTAACGCTGGTCGCCCATACCTCGTTGCAACGTACCTGCTGGTATGTTGTGCTGTAACGATTGTCGCAATCCGGTGCGCTGGCAAGAAGACATTCGAAAACGAATGACATCTCTTGGATGCACCATCCGCCTCGTTTGCAGGCGGGTCTTGAGAAAGGAACTAGCATGAGCACACCATCGCGTCCCGAGCGCAGGTTTCGTTCGAGAGATTGGTTCGATAACCCGGACCATATTGACATGACCGCGATCTACCTAGAGCGCTTCATGAATGATGGGACTACACCTGAGGAACTCAGATCGGGGAAGCCAATCATCGGTATTGCGCAGACGGGGAGTGATCTCTCGCCCTGCAACAGGGTTCATTCGGATCTCGTCCGACGGGTGCGCGACGGCATTCGGGCGGCGGGCGGGATTCCGATTGAATTTCCGACCCATCCGATATTTGAAAACTGCAAACGGCCGACTGCGGCGCTCGATCGCAACCTCAGCTATCTGAGTTTGGTGGAGGTTCTCTTCGGTTATCCGATCGACGCCGTCGTGCTTACCACTGGGTGCGACAAGACTACGCCGGCTGCACTGATGGCTGCAGCAACCGTTGATATCCCCGCCATCATACTTTCCGGCGGTCCGATGCTGGATGGTTGGCACGAGGGAAAGCTCGTTGGTTCAGGAACGGTCATCTGGCAAAGTCGCCGCAAGCTTGCTGCGGGCGAGATTACGGAAGAGGAGTTCATGACGACAGCGTTGGACTCTGCTCCATCACTGGGTCACTGCAACACAATGGGTACAGCCTCGACGATGAATGCGATGGCTGAGGCACTGGGTATGTCCTTGACCGGATGTGCGGCAATTCCCGCTCCATATCGCGAACGTCCTCAGATGGCGTTTCGAACGGGGCAGCGCATTGTCGAGATGGCGTACGAGGACCTTCGTCCTTCGAAGATTCTTACCCGGTCCGCATTTCTTAACGCTATCGCAGTGAACGCAGCGATCGGTGGGTCTACGAATGCACACCCACACCTGGTTGCGATGGCTCGACACGCCGGAGTTGAGTTGACGAGCTCGGACTGGAACGAGCATGGTCACCCGATTCCGTTGCTCGCAAACGTCCAACCGGCCGGCAAGTACTTAGGAGAGAGGTTCCATCGGGCGGGCGGAGTTCCCGCCATCATGTCCGAGCTGCTCGAAGCCAGTCTGCTCGATCCGAACAGCCTGACTGTTACTGGTCGGACAATCGGCGAGAATCTCGTTGGTCGCAAGAGCCGAGACAGAGAGGTCATCGCCGCGTTCGGCGAACCACTCTTACGCAACGCCGGACTGGTCGTGCTTTCCGGGAATCTGTTCGATGTTGCGATTATGAAGACCAGCGTGATCTCAGAGGATTTCCGGCAGCGATATCTGTCGAATCCCGATGACCCGAACGCTTTCGAGGCGCGGGCGATTGTGTTTGACGGATCGGAGGATTATCACGCTCGTATCAACGATGCCGCGCTGAATATCGACGAGCAGTGCATTCTGGTAATGCGTGGAGCTGGACCGGTTGGTTGGCCCGGCTCGGCCGAAGTTGTAAATATGCAGCCATCGGATGCCCTCCTGAAGCGCGGAATCAGAAGCTTGCCGACTCTCGGTGATGGTCGCCAATCGGGAACATCCGATAGTCCCTCGATCCTGCATGCATCGCCGGAAAGTGCGGTCGGGGGTGGGCTTTCGAAACTTCGAACGGGCGACATCGTTCGAGTCGACATCGGCCGGAAGCGCTGCGATGCAAAAGTCCCTGACGAGGAATGGGCTGCGCGCGAGCGATCGGATCTCCCGATTCCGCAGGATCAGACTCCGTGGCAGCGCATCTATCGCCGTACTGTTGGGAGTCTCTCCGATGGTGCCGTGATTGAGGACGCTGTTGCATTCAGGCAGCTTGCTGATAAGTTGCCCCGCCACAATCACTAGGCGTTTTTGATCAAGTGCGCGTTTTCACGAGGTGGCAATTGCTTGGCCAATCGCACAATGCCACGTCAGCCTGGTTAATCAAATGAAGATCAAGATACTGAGTGTTGCACCGCTGATGCCAGAATTTGAGGCACAGCTTGAAGAAGCGTTTGACGTTTTCCGACTTTACAACGCGGCTGATCCTGCTGCGTTGCTTGAGGAAGTTGCGCCAACGATACGGGGAGTCGTGACGTCGGGGGGCGCTGGCCTCGAGCGTGCGGTTATGGACGCGTTGCCGTTGTTGGAGATTGTCGCCGTCAACGGAGTTGGAGTCGACAAGATTGACTTGACCGAGGCGTCACGGCGCGGCATTCGAGTCACGACAACGCCGGATGTGTTAACCGATTCCGTGGCAGATCTCGCCGTCGCACTTGTTTTGGCCTGCGCCCGCGATCTTTGCGTCGCCGACCGTTATGTTCGCTCGGAGAAATGGCTTACTGGGGATTCGCTGCCGCTAGGAAAGGGCTTGCGGCACCGAAGCGCCGGTATTGTCGGGCTGGGCAAGATTGGCGCTGCGATAGCGACTCGCCTGAGTGCATTTGGGATGAACATTGGCTACCACAATCGCCGCCCCGTTGAGCACTGCTCCTATCGCTATTTCTCCAACCCGGTTGATCTTGCCGCTGCCTCTGACGTCCTGATCGTCGCTGTCGCTGGCGGTCCAGAGTCGCTTCATCTAATCGACCATGTCGCCCTTGAGGCACTGGGGTCTAGCGGATACCTCATTAACGTGGCCCGAGGCTCATGCGTCGACGAAGATGCGTTGATCGATGCACTCCGGACCGGTGCAATCGCTGGCGCCGGCCTAGACGTGTTCTCCAATGAGCCTCATGTGCCTAACGAGCTGCTGCAGATGATGAATGTGGTTCTGGCTCCACATATTGGAAGTGCGACTGACGAGGCCCGACGCGCAATGGCAGACCTGGTAGTGGGCAACATCCTGTCGCAGTTCCGTTCGGAGCTTTGATCGAGGACCTTCATGTCTGATACCACGCATTTCCAGATCCCGATCGGCGACGTACGCAAATCGTTGATTGCATCGCTCGCGGATATCGTTGACGCGCGCAACGTGCTCACAAGCGATGCGCAAACACGCCAGTATCGCACCGGCTATCGTTTCGGCACGGGCCGCGTGCTGGCGGTCGTGCGTCCCGGCACGCTCGTCGAACAATGGCAGGTGCTGGCCGCATGTGTCGCCGCGCGCGCGATCGTCATCACGCAGGCGTCGAATACAGGACTAACCGGCGGTTCGACGCCAGATGGCGACGACTACGACCGCGACGTCGTCATTGTCAGCACGAAGCGCATCCGGCGCGTTCATCTGATTGACGGTGGTCGTCAGGTGGTTTGTATCGGCGGCACGACGCTCGATGAGCTCGAACGCACGCTGAAGCCGCTCGGGCGCGAGCCGCATTCGGTTATCGGCTCGTCGTGCATCGGCGCATCGGTACTCGGCGGCATCAGCAACAATTCGGGTGGCTCGCTCGTGCATCGTGGTCCGGCTTACACCGAGATGGCGGTGTACGCGGCGGTTGATGAGTCGGGCACGCTTCGCCTCGTGAACCACCTGGGAATCGAGCTCGGCGGCAGGCCAGAGGAGATTCTGTCGCGCGTCGAAAATGGTACGTTCGAGGATGCCGACATTCACAACGGGGCGGCCGCATCCGATCACGAATATGCGACCCATGTCCGCGATGTCGATGCGCCCACGCCTGCGCGCTTCAACGCCGATCCGCGAAGGCTGTTCGAGGCGTCCGGCTCGGCAGGGAAGGTGATGACGTTCGCAGTGCGCCTCGACACGTTCGAGGCGGAGCGGGGCGCAAAGGTGTTCTACATCGGAACGAACGACACGAGCGTGTTGACCGACATTCGACGCCACGCGCTCGCGAATTTCGCGCACCTACCAATTGCTGGAGAGTATCTTCATCGCGACGCATTCGATGTCGCGCGCAAGTACGGGAAGGACCTGTTCGTGATAATCGACAAATTCGGCACGGACCGGCTACCTCTGTTCTTCAATATAAAGACGCACTTCGATACATGGTTCGAGCGCATCCGCTTCATGCCGAAGCATATGACCGACCGGGTGCTCCAGTGGGTCAGCGAGCGCCTGCCGGAACATCTGCCCGAGCGGCTGAACGCGTATCGCGAACAGTATGAGCATCATCTGATGCTGAAGGTGCCTGCCGCGGGCATCGAGGAAGCGCGCGCGTATTTGTCGAAGCGCTTCGCGAAATCGGGGGGAGGATATTTCGAATGCACCGATGAAGAGGGCCGCAAGGCGTTCCTGCATCGCTTCGCGGCGGCGAGCGCGGCCGTGCGGTATCGCGCGGTCCATCATCAAGAGGTTGAGGATATCGTCGCACTCGATATTGCCCTGCGACGCAACGACCGCGACTGGTTCGAGCGGCTGCCGCAAACGGTCGAACGGCCGGTCGTGATGAAGCTGTATTACGGGCACTTCCTGTGCCATGTGTTTCATCAAGACTACATCGTCGCAAAGGGCAACGACTGCATGGCGCTTGAGCACGAGATGCTCGAATTGCTCGATATGCGCGGCGCAGAGTATCCGGCCGAGCACAATGTGGGACATCTGTACGAGGCCAAGCCGCAACTCGCCGCGTTCTATAAGCAGCTCGATCCCTGCAATTGCTTCAATCCCGGCATCGGTAAGACATCGAAATTCGCTGCCTATCGCGACTACGCAATTGACTCTTGATCTGTTCCTTGAGGGAAGTCCACGAGCGCAAGCAATCGTGGTGATGATTGACGGGTTCTTATTTTGCCAACTGAATGAGTGCTATCGCATCGTACTTGCTCCCGCGTGTGCGATCCGCCCCGAGATAGGCGGTGAAGCCCTTTTTACCTCACGGTACGTGATAGCGAAACGTTCGGATTGTTCGAAACCGTATACACCAACCTCGACGCGATGGCATCAACCTTAAGTTGCATCTCAAATCAAGATAATATGTGTACTCTAGGACTCGTTATCCCTCATTCTCCTAGATTGCATCGTGAAAACTAATCTGTTGATCAATGGCAAACTGGTTGCAGGCGAAGGCGAGCGGCTTACGGTCCTGAACCCCTCTCTGGGCACCACTCTGGTGGAAATCGCTGAGGCGACCCCAACTCAAGTCGACGCTGCCGTACAAGCTGCTGACGCTGCATTCGATGCGTGGTCGCAGACCGCGCCAAAGGACCGTTCGATGTTGCTGCTGAAACTGGCTGGCGCCATTGATGCCAATGCACAAGAGTTGGCCCGCCTCGAGTCAAGCAACTGCGGCAAGCCCTACACCGCCGCGCTGAACGACGAGCTGCCGGCTATCGCTGATTCGATTCGCTTCTTCGCCGGCGCTGGCCGCTGCCTGCAAGGTTCCGCTGCCGGCGAATATCTGCCCGGCCACACGTCGATGATCCGGCGCGATCCAGTGGGCGTGGTTGCCTCCATCGTGCCCTGGAATTATCCGTTGATGATGACGGCGTGGAAGCTTGGCGCGGCTCTTGCCACCGGCAACACCGTGGTGCTCAAGCCCTCCGAGCAGACGCCTTTGACCGCCCTCCGCCTTGCCGAGCTGATCGCCGACATTTTCCCGGCAGGCGTGGTCAACATCATCTTCGGTGGTGGTCCAAACGTCGGAGAGCCGCTGATCACCCACCCGAAGGTGCGTATGGTTTCCCTCACCGGTTCGGTAGCCACCGGCAGCCGCATCATCGCCAGCACCGCTGGCGGCGTGAAGCGCACGCACATGGAACTGGGCGGCAAAGCTCCGGTGATCGTCTTCGATGATGCCGACATCGAATCCGCCGTAGAAGGCATTCGCACTTACGGCTTCTACAACGCCGGCCAGGAGTGCACGGCCGCTTGCCGTATTTACGCGCAGAAGGGGATTTACGCAAGGTTCGTGCAGAAGCTGGGCGAGGCCGTGGGCAGCATCCGGTACGGTGAGCAGGATGATCCGAATACCGAGCTCGGCCCGCTGATCACCAAGCAACACCTGGAGCGCGTCACTGGCTTCGTTGAACGCGCTCGGCAGCTGCAACATATCGACGTGGTAACCGGTGGCAATCGCGTCGACCGCCCAGGCTTCTTCTACGAGCCCACCGTGTTGGCCGGTGCCCGCCAAAACGACGAGGTGGTGCGCCAAGAGATCTTCGGTCCGGTGGTCTCGGTCACCGAGTTCGAGGACGAGGCTCAGGTCTTGGGTTGGGCCAACGACTCCGACTACGGTCTAGCTTCCTCCGTGTGGACGCGTGATGTGGGTCGCGCCCATCGCCTGGCGGCTCGCCTGCAGTACGGTTGCACTTGGGTGAATACCCACTTCACATTCGTCAGTGAAATGCCCCATGGCGGTGAGAAGCTCTCCGGTTACGGTAAAGACATGTCAATGTATGGTCTGGAGGACTACACAGTGATTCGTCATGTGATGGTTAAGCATTGATCGGCGCAGCCTGACCCCTTCAAAACCGGCCCGTCCTTCAGTGCCGGTAACGACATCTGCCCCGCGGAAGCTGTCTGTGCGGCGTTTCGACAAGCCAGTAGCGGTGCAGCGCAGTCGATTCTTATAGACATTCCGCGAGTCAGAATGTGAAAGTACTTGTTATCCAACACGAGAGCAGTTGTCCGGTAGGGGCTTTGGGCACGTTCCTGAAGCACGTCTGTCACTCCCAGATCCACACTGTCGACGCGAATGAATTGGATGGGACGATTGCGCCTGACGCATATGATTTGTATGTCGTACTTGGCTCTTCGCTATCTACCAATGATCTCGCGTCCGCGTGGATTCCGCGGGAGATCAATTTTTTGCGGAGATTGATGGCGGCCAGTCGGCCCGTAATCGGAATCTGTTTTGGCGCGCAGGCGATTGCCCAGGCAGCGGGCGGCAGTGTTGGGCGCATGGATCATTGTCGGTACGGCTGGATAGTGAATGAAGTGGCATCCTCGGAGGTCTGGTGCGGGCCGTGGTTCAATTGGCATAGCGACGCGATTAACCTACCTGAGCATGCAGAATTGCTCGCAACTTCTCAGGGCACCGTACAGGCGTTTCAGATCGGCTGCGCGGTCGGAGTGCAATTTCATCCAGAGGTCACTCCAGAGATTGTGCGCACATGGCCCGAACCCGATGGATATTCCTTCGCGGCTGGATTTCACGACGAAACACTCGAATTCCGAACGGGTTTGCTTTTTGCGGAGTTGCTGTGGCGAGCAAACAAGAAGCGAAAGTGAGTTTAGGTGGCCTCCAGTTTCCCCCCCTTCCAGCGTCGCCAGTTCGAACGATTCGCGCGTTTCCAAACGGCGTACGACGATGAATCAGTTCTGCTTTAGGCCGTTTATCGTTTCGGCCGCAGCGTTGCAGTTGCTGTTGCCTCGACTGCCAACCGACGGCTCACCGCCTGCTTTGGCCAAGCGTTCGCTCTAGCGAATGCTGACGGATTGCGAGCCCCTGTTGGAGTAATGGATGTGGCGTCCTTTCGTTGCCCGTCCGGCGCGCGTACAGTGGCTGTTCAAGTGCATCCAGATGATCGCCGTGCTAACACGCCAGCCAACGACTCGCCGGGCAAACCCGTCGATCACGAATGGCACGTCGATAGTGGAGTAAGAGACAGAGCGTAGCCGAGCTATCTCCCTGCCTCGGTTTCCCGAACCGGACTTGCACCTCTCAGCGCATCCGGCTCTCCGTTCAAGTGTTGCTAGTAGCAAAGGCGACATCGGCATAGCTCGATCCGATGGTGTTGCGTGTCTCATTGCGGATGATGTAAGAATTCTCCGACGGCGTACGCCGCCTCAATTGAGCCTTCCGATTGTAACAAGACACCGAAGCACAAGTGCCCCAAACCAACCTCAACTGTTTTGGCCCTGTTACACCCATGTCGTAGCCTGTCCTGAACCGCCCCGGGATTGGTGGAGGCTCCAACTCTTGAGAGTGATTCATCGGACCTGTGCGACCCCGAAGGATGAAGCGGACAGCGCACCGGACTAGTATTGCGAGGTAGCGGTGGCCGAGGTCGGCCCATTGTCTGGTGCACTGAGCCCGTTTGAGAGTTGGACCCGCAGCCCTGCGAGCACCCCAAATTGTGACCTGGGGCAGTCTGTCGCCCTACTGGATCACGCTTACCAGAATCCGATAACGAGGGCTGCCGCCGCTGCCATTCGCCATCGCGGAGGAGGGCAACATGCAGGTACTTTATCCACGCTGCGCCGGCCTGGACGTGCACAAGGACACTATCGTGGCCTGCGTACGTTGCGTGTCTGCGCCCGAGCACCACGAAGTCCAAAGCTTTCCCAGCACCACGAACGGGTTGCTGACGCTATCTGACTGGTTGACAAGCCATCGCTGCACTCACGTAGCGATGGAGGCCACTGGCGTGTACTGGAAACCCGTCTGGCACGTACTCGAGGATTCCTTCGAACTGGTGCTGGGCAATGCCGCACACATCCGGAACGTGCCTGGTCGCAAAACGGATGTCAATGATGCGATGTGGATCGCCGACCTGCTCGCACACGGGTTGATCCGCTCCAGCTTCGTGCCACCCGCGGCGATTCAGGAGTTGCGCGATCTGACACGTACGCGCAAGCAACTGACCCGCGAGATCGCCCAGCATTGTCTGCGCATTCAGAAGGTACTCGAGGACGCCAACCTCAAGCTCGGCAGCGTACTCTCCGACGTGCTTGGCGGCAGCGGGCGGGCCATACTCACGGCCATCATCTCGGGCGAGGACGATCCGGTACGGCTGGCCTCGCTGGCTCAGGGCCACGCCCGCAGAAAGACCTGTGAACTGCGTGAAGCGCTGAGCGGTCGGATCACAGCCCATCACCGCGCGATGCTCGGACTTCATCTGCAAGTCATCGACGCACTTGAGCACGCGCTGGCCGACCTGGATGCCGCAGTAGGGCTGGCGTTGACGCCGATCCGGCAGCACGTCCAACTGCTCAGGACCATTCCTGGGGTCGGTGATCTGACGGCTCGGGTCCTGGTGGCCGAGATCGGCGTCGACATGACGCGTTTCCCCGATTCCGCCCACTTGATATCCTGGGCCGGATTGTGCCCACGCAATGACGAAAGCGCAGGCAAACGCCGCAGCACTCGTGTACGCAAGAGCGGTACATGGTTAAAGACTGCGCTGGTGACGGCTGCATGGGCAGCAGTGCGCACGAAAAACACCTATCTGCACGCCCAGTTCTTGCGGATCAAGGCTCGGCGCGGTGCCAAAAAGGCCATCGTTGCGGTCGCTGCATCCATGCTCACCGCCGCGTGGCACATGCTTCGCAACGGTGTGGAATACACGGACCTGGGCTCTGAGTACTTCAATCGACACGACATGCAAGGGACCGTTAAGCGACTGCTCAAAAGACTGACCGACCTCGGGTACTCTGTTCAACCAGCATCTTCACCGTAAGGGCTTCTTACCAGAATGGAGCCTCCACCAATCCCGGGGTGGATCTCGAGAAATCTGGTCGTACAGGCTCTCTTTCGCGCGGTCGCGCGCCGACGGCCGTCGCCAGATTGTGCCTCTCAAAGGCAGTTCCGCTACTGCCCCCGAAAGCTACTCGGTGATTGACCAGTCCAACGCATGAAGGCTTGACGAAGGTTTGCTGATTCCCTGAAACCAACCTCTTCCGCAATTCGGTAGATTGGAAGATTCGATTGAAGAAGCATCTGCTTGGCACGGTCGAAGCGAAGCTCATCAAGAAGTTGCTGGTAGCTTGTTTTATGCTGTGCCAAATGCCTGCGGAGGCTGCGAGAAGAGCAGTTCAATTGGCGGGCTAACTCTTCCTGCCCAGGTGGCTGCCGGAGGCATGACGCAAGCAAGGCACGTACATGCTCTAGCCAAACTCTGCTTGAGGCGAGTTCACTATTTTGCCTGTGACACTGCGCAAGCATTTCCGTGTGAGTTAAGATTTCAGCGAGTGGTAAGCGCTGCGCCAGCCATGATGATTCGAAGAAAATCGCACAGCGTTCCGCGTTGAATTCGACTGGGCACCCGAAGCCCTCAGTGTACGCATCTTGCATTTCCGGGCTACCTGGATAATCAACTTGGACACACTTGAGTGGCAAGGATCGGCCCAGCAAGTCAGAGAACATCACCTTTAATGAACCGAGGCAAAGTTCGGTATTGAATGCCCGAAGGGACTCCGCTTCTTTGTATCCTGTAGCTGTAATGCAGGCAAGGTTCTGATCTTTCTGCATCCGCAGGGAAAAGTAGGTGCCAAGTAAAACTGGATACGCTAAGCCGATCTGCCAAGCGTCCTCAAAGGTCGCAGCGGAAAGCATCGCATAGCCTAGGACGCCGTAAGCAGAGATGCGTGCTCGAAATCCCATCGCGAGCCCAGGCGCTGGCGTGGCGGACAGGCGCAGGACGTTTGCGAACACGATCTGCTCCTGCTCGGGAGCAATAATCCGTCGCGGCTCGACCAAATCTTCTTCGTTGATGCCTGAACCAGCGAGCGCTTCGCCAGTCGCAATCCCGGCGTCGTTCAGAAATGCCACGGCGAGTGCTACGCCATGCAAAGAATTCAGCCATGGAGAGTTTGAGATTTCACACCTATCGCTCATCAAACTGCGACTGCCCATAATACAATTCTCTCGTTCACCTCGCTCTCCTAGACTGGCCTAGCGAAGATCAATAGCCTTCATCAATCAGAGGGCCGGTTTTCACTAGTGCGACACTACCTCTTGCGGCGCTGCATAAGATCAATTTCGCAGTAGTGCTCCTGGGTATAAGTACCCACTTCCAGTCTAGCTACCCGTTAGCAATGCGATTGCTTTGCTGCGACTTTGCACCTGAAGTTTTTGAAAAATATGTATCAAGTGCGTTTTAATCGTGGCCAACTCGACATCCAGGAAATTCGCAATAGATTTATTGGACTCGCCGGAAATCATAAGCTCCACTACAGTTTGCTCTTTAGGGGTCAGCTTGTAACGATCCGCCAGACATTCTTTCAGGGACAGATTCTTCACTGCAGGCACAAATGAGAAGGTGTACTGCAGATACTGCTGCATTTCCTTCAGTCTGTCAGGATCAATCTCAAACCTCAACGAATCTGTTTGTAGTAGGGCGGCAGACGCGACCGCCTTGCCTCCGGCCCAAAATATAAAGTCCACCTCGTCACTGAGATTGTACTTTCTGAGAAAAGGACTGTACTCTTCCATGAGATTATGATCGTAACCTCGTGTCGCATTGGAAAGTGTTTCGACAGTGGAAAAATTGCGAATCAATACCTCTGTTTGCAGGGGATCCTTGGTGGAATAGAATTCGTAGTATTCGTCGAGCATCCTTTCATCAGCGCCGATCAGAACATGAGGGGACTGAATTGAATCTCTTTCGTGCCATGTGAATAATACTGCCGAGCAGCCGATAGTATTTTTCAGAAAAGACGCGGTTCTTTTTGCGTATTCTTGGCAACCGACGCTCGATTTCACGTCATCCAACATTTCACCCTCCAAACTTCAAGCGCCGCACCCTATTTGGACGCCATGGAAATCGTCTGCCTTATCGTGGTGCATCCTCACCAGACGCCAAAGCCGCCGCGATTTGATAATGTCGAATAAGCAGAATATGTGCCAGTGGGGTTGACCCTGAACCTCAGGTCACCTCGACACCGCCAAGTCGATGATGTGTAGTGTCGCCAGGACTCATGAGGCGAAAGGTATTTCGAAGCTTTGCTTGGTAGAGTTCATCGTTCCGCTCGAGGGCATGAACTGGGGCGCCCGAACGCGGCTGGCACTACGGGCTTTTCTATAAAGCTGATGTAATCGTCCTGCACACTCTTCATATGTGAACCGGCCAGCTGTTGCCCTGCGGCTGACGTAGGGAGCATCCCGCCGGTCCGGGTCCCGTGCACGATACGAAACTGAGCGAGCGATGAGAGGCGAACGGGCGTCGCACGTCATTCGGTGGGTACATTGATTGGCCGGCGCGACACCGAAGCAGGGCTCGATGACAGTCAACATCGGTTCGCAGCTTTTCAAGCCACGGTCGATGCCCATCCAATTGCTGGTTGATCACCGCAGTTCAGGTCGAATGTCGCACACGGTGGCGAGACGTTGTTGCAACAGAACTCAACAAAGCCCTCCGCACGCCGATGGGTATTACTGCGGTAAACAGCAATGCCCATCATGTTTTCGGTGACCACGTCAGTATCTTAGGTGCGCCGGCGACGCCGCCCATCTTCCCGTGCGGCTAACATGATCGCAGGGAAGGGACGCGTTCATTTGATTCCCCGTGCACCAAGGTCGAGCGCACGATCCCGTTTTCGGAACACCTTATTCAACAGCTTTTTCAGGATCTCTGACTCAACCGCTTGCTTGCCCAGCGGACATTGCAGTCCCTTGGCTTCTTTCATCGCAGGGCGACCCGCGGGGTCCGCCGAACGCATCCCCTGTCTTGATTGCCGTGCGACTACCCGCGCGGCATTGCGCCAAGTCGTCGGCTCGTTCGGGTCGACTGCCTATCGGCGGTCGGCGAGTTTCGCCATCGCTCACTTCCTTGGGCTCCTGCGCGATAACCGACATCGCCCAGTCCGACCCTCACGGCAGGTGCTGCTGCTTTGACGTCCAGTCTCCCCCAGACCCATTGCTCCGATCTCAACCGTAAGGTGGAGGTATCGTCGAAAATGAATTGCTATATTGGTCTCCGTCGCATCGCTCTTTCCTCAATAAATTAAATTGTCACTTAACGAGTGCACCCGGAAGGTAATATGTCTCTTATTCATTTGCCATCTAACGCATCGGTAGAAGAAGTTGTCAGCTGTCTTGACGCCGAGGGCTATTGCATCATTGACAATGCAGTGCCTAACGAGATTGTCGACGCCGTTAATGGTCAAATCCAGCCGTATCTGGACCGTACACCTGAAGGTAAGAACCATGCAGTCGGCAAACTGACCAGGCGTTGCGGGGCAATTCCTGCGCGTTCTAGCGCCTCCCACGCTATGGTTCTTCACCCGACCGTGTTAGGAGCAGCACGCAAATTCTTGGGTCGGAATGCATCCACGATTCAGTTGAATCTCACTCAATTGATCTGCATCGATCCGGGGCAGAAGGCCCAGTACCTCCATCGCGATGAAGATGTATGGGATTATTTCGAGTTCTTCCCTGTCCATAGTCACATTGAAGTAAGCACCATTTGGGCAATGGATGACTTCACCGACGAAAACGGGGGCACGCGAATCATTCCGCGCAGCCACAAAGATACTATCCTCCCGCTGTCGTTCTCACATGAAGATACGTTCGCCGCAGAGATGAAAAAGGGGTCGGTGCTTGTTTACACCGGGAAAACCATTCATGGTGGCGGCGAAAATCGTTCCAAAGCGAGTCGACGTGCTCTAAATATCGACTATTGCGTCGGATGGGTGCGCCAAGAAGAAAATCAGTATCTCTCGATCCCGCCCGACGTGGCCAGAACCTTTCCAGAGGAACTGCAACGTCTGGTCGGCTATGAGATGGGTTCATCAAGTCTGGGTTACGTGCGCGAGTTCGAGCATCCCCTTGTGGCATTGAACCCGGAAATGCCGTTCGATCAGTCCTTCTTTACGGAATTGGTTGAGAAGGCCTCGAAATTTTCGAATATCGCGAGGAGCGTTCTTCAGCACATGAAAAACAGACGGTAGGTATTTTTAGCCCTTCCGACAGCTCACAACGGGTAACTTTGTGAGCTTCGGGAGGCGCGCCATCCAAGCGAGGGCGACATACGGGTAACATGCACTTTGATCGCGTCAGAAATCCTGCATCATTCTGGCAAGCAACGATTCTGTTGGTAGGCGGTTCCCTAGCGCTTTAACAGAGGGCGGTATAGAGAGAGGTTCAAATGATTCAATCTGAAGTTGACGCTAGTTCATCCGTCATTATATCGAGTCAGAGCTTAAACCAAGATCTGGTCCGACAGTTGAATGCCTTGACGGGGCAGGAGCACACTACTGCTGATTGCTGGAAGCCTGCGATGCCGATGATTGTCGAGGCTATCGCCTGGATCGTGGGTGGTGTCTTGTTATGGATTTTGACTCTCTTGTGGATTGTGTAGGAGGGCGGCCGTGAGTGATTTTAAAAGCCAAGTTGAACAAGAAGCGCTAGCTGGGAGACTTCCGGTACTGGCCGGTGAGCGCGTATATAAAACTTATGGTTCATTCCTGTGGACATGCTGCGCATTCAATGCTGCAACCTGGTCCTTCCTGATTGGTGGTTATCTACCTTGCGTAGGTGATTGGCGCATTGGTGTCATGGGCTATTTGGTTGGACTGTTAATCGGTATGGCCATAGTAACCCTTGCGTCCGGCGTTCCCAGTCACAAGTACGGGATTGACATCATCGATATCGCGAAGACCTCGTTCGGATATCGCGGCATATTGATTCCTCTGTTCGGACTATTGGCTACTTTGGTGGGATGGTCGTACGTCGTAGAGGCACTAACCGCGCGGGGGGCCGCCAACGTCTTAGCCACGATAAGTGGCACCGTCGAATCCGGTTCATCACACGAGCATTTGGTGATAGCTATCGCATTGGTCGTGTTAGTGGTGGTTTGGCAGATTACGGCCAAGGGTCCGAAGCTTTTCGAGCGCCTCAACGGTTACATCGGCCCGCTTCATATGCTTATCACATTGGTGATGTTGGGAATTCTCGTTCATCGATTTGGCTGGCAGCACCTGTGGACAACGCAGATGCCCGCTGATCAGATGTTTACTAAAGATCCTGTCAAGGGTCTTGCACTAGCCGTGGAATTTGGGGCTTCTGTGGCAATGACCTGGTGGCCTGTATTAGGGGGGCTTACGCGCTTGGTGGTCAAGCGTAAACATGTCGTCGGTCCATCCGTGATCGGGGTCGGGGTGCTGGGAGCCGCATTTTTGTCAACCGTGGCAGCGCTTGCAGCTATTAGCGCGGGTACTTACGACCCCACGATATGGATGATTAAATTGGGCGGCCCTGTGTTTGGTACCATTATCATGTCGGTCGTCTTAACGGCGAACATTGCCACGATGGTTATCATGATGTATCTGTCCGGCGTATCCGTGCAGCAAGTTAGATTTTTGGCAAAATTGAAATGGGAGTTGCTGCTTGCTCTCCTATTGCTGCCTGGTGTCTATTTCGCATTTAAAACAGAATTTTTGCTCTCCACGGCTATGAGTTGGCTGTCGTATAATGGCGTAATGTTTGTCGGTATTACAGGAATAACCTTGGTAGACTACTTCCTTTTGCGTCGCGAACGAATCGATGTCACCAGTCTTTTCGCGGCGAAAGGGGGTAAGTACGAGTTCTGGGGAGGCGTTAACTGGATTGCGGTGGCTATCTCCGTCGCGGCAACTTTTGGATACCTGTGGCTTTATGATCCCAATACACTAGCTACGGGCAACCTCTTCCGTTACTTGGGGGCATCGTTACCCGTTACATTGATTTCCGGCGTTATCTACTATATTGCAACTCGTCTGTTTGTAGCTCCATTGAAGAAAGGCGGTTACATGAAGATGGATGCGAACATTAGTCGACCTACAATGGATGCCAGCAAGGATAGCGATGCGGTACAAGTGAGTCTTTAGAGGAACTCCGATCAAATTGACAGCGCGTGTTTGTCGGCCGATTTCACAAAAGCCAGGGTTGATCTCTGGCTTTTGTGCGTTGCGGGTATCCGCTGGCAGCACTGAGCACAGCTTGCAGAGCGTCTTCTCGACATTCGAAATGGACTACGGTTCGCCGGGAGACAGTCGAATTCTGTGGTCATGTAGTACAACGTAGTTCTTCTATGCGACGCAATTGCTTCATTTTCACGCGGATCCGGCACTTTGCACCGTTGATCTGTCGACAGGCCTTATGTCGCACGCTGTGTTGATGCAGGAGGTTGTGCGTACAGCCTGCCGTCCTACAAATGCCACGTCGCCTTCTGTCTTCGCCATGGCACTCGTCCCGAACGGGCGGACGTTCCCACGCCAGCGGTCACAATCATCACCGACGATGCGCGTGTGGTCAGTGCGATATCCACGAACGTTCCAATTGTCCGATAGCTGTCGCTTCCGAGGCGACCGACGTAGCGAGTGCGCTCACGGACAAACGGACGATGACCTTCAAACAAAGTCTCTCTTGCGGTGGGCGAGAACACACCGCTCTTTGTGCTTGGCGACGCATTGCTCCTCCATGCTCCCCCGAACTCGACCACCTCGAGATTTCTAACCGCAGTTAGATCTGTACCCACGCTCGCCAATTCCACGTCCATCACTGGCAGCCAACGAGTTCGTGCGCAATCCGTCTCGCCGCATCAGCTGCTTGAAGGTTGGTCGTAGAACCAACGATCACACTACGTCCGCTGATCAATGGGGCTGCCGAACTGACGGTGGAAGAGCACATTCAGGATGTGGCTCACTTCGGCTCCTGTGTGGAGGCGAGGGCCGGGACCGGAACTCGGCTCCAAGATCGAGACAGACCGAAGCAATCCAGCAGATCACAAGTTGGCCGAATACCCCCGCTATTGGCCACTGGCCCCTCTATTCACGGTAATTCTCTAGTAACAGAATGGTCATCAACGATTACTAGATCTTGGTAAGGAGACTTAAATGCTGACCGTTTTTAGTGACGACCATCGAATGCATTTCGGCCCGTCCGTGCTATATCAGGGCAAGGTCGAACAATGGTTCGAGAAGCCAAGTCGGGCCGACACCGTATTGGATCGGGTGAAATCGCAAAACCTTGGTCCGATCGTGTCACCTCAAGATTTTGGCCTAGACATCATCCATCGCGTGCATGACGTCAACTATGTCTCTTTCCTGCGAGAGGCGTGGGATCGTTGGACTGCAGAAGGGTTCAGTGGTTACTTGACTGCTTCTACATTTCCTACCCGCCACATGTATCGCGGTGCTCCCGCCCCCAATGCGTTGACCGGTCTGATGGGCTATTACAGTTTTGACATCGAGGCGCCGATCAGTAGCGGTACCTGGAATGCTGTATATAGCTCGGCGCAAGTCGCGCTGACTGCTCAGGATCACATTCGACAAGGCGCGCGTTCTGCGTTCGCTCTCTGCCGTCCCCCGGGACACCATTCTGGCAAGGATTTCATGGGAGGATTCTGCTACATCAATAATGCGGCAGCGGCAACCCAGGCATTCCTCGATCAAGGGGCAAAACGAGTAGCAATTCTTGATGTGGATTATCACCATGGCAACGGAACTCAAGATATTTTCTATCACCGGCGAGACGTTCTTTTTGCGTCAATTCACGCGACACCGAGTTACGAATATCCTTACTTTTTCGGGCACGAAGACGAGAGAGGAGAGGGTGATGGTGAGGGTTTCAATCTGAACTATCCTCTCGCGCTTGGCAGCGGCTGGGTTGACTGGTCTGTTGCACTAGAGGATTCCTGCCAGCGGATCGCTGCTTACGCGCCTGACGCTTTAGTAGTGTCTCTCGGAGTGGACACATTTAAGGGTGATCCGGTCTCCCATTTCAAACTCGATTCTCCCGACTACCTACGTATGGGAGAGCGCATTGCTGCCCTTGGCATACCAACCCTATTCATCATGGAGGGCGGGTACGCGGTGGAGGCCATCGGGGTAAATGCAGTGAACGTCCTGCAAGGCTACGAAGGCGCGGTCTATTAATCAATGCCACTCTCGTTTTGAATGCCACATTCGATAGACCGAAGCCGCACAATCTTGGCGCGGAGATGCGGAATTGACTTGTCGTCTGTCGACCGGAAAAGAGTTGGAATTTAAGAGATATCTTTGACTTAGAACTTACTCAATCGAGGAGGTTGGAATGAAACTTCGCAAATCGACGATGACGCTTATGGCTCTTGGTCTGGCGTCATTTAATGCATGGCCCGTCACACCAACTGACGTGGCAAAACTCGGGCAGGAATTGACCGCAGTTGGTGCTGAAAAGGCCGGATCGAAGGATGGTGAGATTCCGGCATTCTCAGGTCAATCCAAACCAACGGGCGCGTGGACCTACGGAAAGCAACGTGAGGACTTTTGGCAGCACAAGGACGAAAAACCGCTGTTTGTCATCGATGCGTCAAACGTTGATAAATACAAGGATAAGCTCACGCCTGGTCAGATCCAACTTCTGAAGCAGGTAAAGGGCTACACCATGCCGGTTTATCCGTCGCACCGTGATTGTGGCGTTCCAGAGCAGGTTGCCGACAATACAAAGGCGAGCGCTATCAAATCGTCGATTGCCAAGAATGGTTGGTCACTCGAAAACGCGGTCTTGCCTGGTATTCCTTTTCCCGTTCCAGAAACCGGGGTTGAGGCGGTCTGGAACTTCCTGATGCGATATGAGGGAGTTGGTAATTCATATTCCGAATCACAGACGTATGTGTCGCCGCGCCCAGGATCGAGCCAGCCGATCGTTGTTCGTTGGAGCGAACTCAACTATTTCCCGTGGGCACAGAAAGGGCAACATAGCCCACAAGACGACGGCGGACTGCAGTGGGGTACCTACTACCTGTATTCCGACCCTGCAGCATTGGCGGGGCAAGGAACTATTCAGCGGTACTACTACAACAAGGATGTGGACACCTGGTATTACTTTACGGGTCAACGCCGAGTGCGACGTCTGCCGGCGTACGCCTATGACGCTCCTCTGATCGGATTTGAAAATCAATATCCGGCGGATATGGCTTTCATATTCTCGGGAAACCCAGATCGATTTGACTGGAAACTGGTTGGAAAGAAAGAGGTTTATATCCCGTACAACGGCTTTGCGATGCAACGAACCGGGAAAAAACTTAGTGATGCTACCGGCGAAAAATTCATAAACCCTGCCTATCGCCGATACGAGTTACATCGGGTTTGGGAGGTCGTTGGGACGGTAAAAACCGGTATGCGCCATTCTACGCCAAAGAAGGTGCTTTATCTTGATGAGGATAGCTGGATTGCGGCCGTAGGCGATGACTACGATGCCCAAGGTAATATTTGGAAGGCGAAAGAAAGTTACATCACGCCGGAATGGGATCTCGGAGCATGTTCTATGTCAGCGAATGTTTTCAATGATTTGATTAGCGGTCGGTACATTTTTGATTTTTCGAGTGTCGGCGCCCAGAAGGATATAAGGTTCTTTGTCCCTGGCGATCATGATCCTCGACTGACTGATAATTTCTTTACGGGCGAGAATCTGCAAACGATCAGTGCACAATGAAAGGTTGATCTTCTAACCCATGAGCATTAGCCATACGGGACACCTCCGACGGCGGCTCAGGGGGAATAACGACAGGGGCGAGAGTTGTGGGGGAAAAATTGAACCGAACACTGATCAACGTCGTCTGGCCAACCGTGTGCGGTGCGGTGATATCCGCACCGGCCGCCGCCTATACATTCGATACTGGCCTAGGAGATTTGACTGGTCAGTGGAATACCAATATTACCGCTGGCGTGGGGATTCGAACAAAGAATCCGAGCTGCTCGCTTATTGGTGACCCGAATGCTTTCGGTTGTGGATCTGGCGCTAATACCGCGCAGTGGGCGAATGGTGACGAAGGCAACCTTAACTACCGAAAGGGGCAGCCGTACACCGGCTACACGAGCGTCACCAGCGAATTGTTGCTGCTAATGCCGGACGAGGGACTAAAGTTCTTGGTCCGTGGTACGGGAATGTACGATTTCGCCGCTGACCACACGGACCGGACTTCGCTATCGAGTACTGCGCGGGCCCAAGCCGTGTATAACGCCGAGTTGCTGGATCTGTGGGGAGAGAAGGACTTTCATATTGCCGGTAATGCCGCGCATATTCGGCTGGGCAATCAGGTGATCAATTGGGGCGAGAGCTACTTTGCTTCGGGCGGCATCAACGCAACGAATGCCTTGGACATCCAGAAGCTGCTGATTCCCGGTACCCAGTTGAAGCAGGCTCTGTTGCCTGCGCCTATGATCAGCTTTGCGACTGGGTTGCCGGCAGGCCTTTCGACAGAGGCTTATTACCAGTTTCAGTGGAACGGCAACAAGTACCCTCCAGTCGGTACCTTTTGGTCCACCTCGAACGTATTCGGTCGGGGCGCTGAGCCACTTTCGGTTAGCACCAACAATTCGAACGTCTCCGGATTTAGCGGTGCCACGATTGCGGGACCAGGTGCATCGAATAGCACCACACTAGGTGCTGTCAACCAGAATCTTTTGAACGGCGTATATGCAGGCGCGCCGTTCAATTCGGTCGGAGCCCCGTACAATGCCGTCCTCCCGGGCAACAAGCCGCAGTACGGTGTGCGCTTTGGATACAAGCCGCCGGGCGTAGACGTCGACTTCGGTTTCTATTTCGAAAACTACACCGATAAGTCGCCGGTGCTATCGTATTTGGCCAACGGTTCCGGGCAGTGGTCATATTTGACTGATCGCAAGCTGTTTGGCGTGAGTGCAAACTTTCCGATCGGCGACTGGGCAATCGGTACTGAACTCTCGTATCGTCCGCACGATGCTGTTTCGATGTCGGGGTGCTACGGCGCCGGCGGCCCGCCCGATGCAAACACGAATGGAGCAAGCGGCACCTGCCAAGCCTGGATGGACAGGAAGAAAATTCAGTTTGACATCAATGCGCAGCTGAATCTGACGCAGACGAGCTACCCGATTCTCAAGCTGCTGAAGGCAGACGAGGCGACATTCACCGCAGAGTTGACCGTTATTGATTATCCGGGCCTCAACCCCAATGCGCGCTACTTCCGAACGTTGAATGGCCAGCCGGTCTACCAGTTGGTCGCTGCAGGATACGGGACATGGCTAGCTAACAACGCGGCTCTTGGCTACCCGATTGCCGCCGGGCAGGGAACAGCAGTGTCGATGGGGGCGACTATAGACTTTAACTGGACCTACGATGGCACAGTAATTCCTGGCTGGCAGCTCACTCCGGGCATTACTTTCTCGGATGCGATTTCGGGCTATACGCCTACGTTCTCGGCCAACTACGAATCGGGCGCGAAGTCGATCAATCTGTATGTGCTGTTCAACCAGAATCCCCAGAAGTGGCAGGCCGGAATCAACTATACGATGTATTTCGCAGGCAATCAGATGACACAGCCCTACGCAGACAGAAATTTTGTCGGTGCCTTCGTAACGCGAAATTTCTGAGCGAAAGTCCACATTCGCGAAATAAGTTCGTCGAGTGCAGCACCGGTGGTGCTAACGAAAATGTTCCTCGAATGCTTTTCGCCTTATGAAATTTATGAGCTTTAGGAGAGCTTACGTGTTTCACAACAGCATAAGTAACCTCGAGGAATTGCTCTTCTCGCGGCGCCGCCTAGTCTTAATGGCATTCGTCGTATTCACCGCAGTCATGGCGTACTTTGCCGTCCAGCTGCGGATGGATGCGGGTTTTGAAAAGCAGATACCGATCGGTCACGAGTATGTCAAGACATTCAACCGGTACCGAGCGGATCTCTTTGGAGCAAATCGCCTGACGGTAGTGGTTAGAGCTCGGCACGGAACGATCTGGACCAAGGAGGGGCTAGCGAGACTGGCCGCAGTCACACAAGCGGTGACATACCTGCCGAATGTAGACCGATTGGGCGTCCAGTCACTGTGGACGCCAAACAGCTTCGTGAATGAAATCACCGAGGAGGGGTTCAGGTCGGACCCTCTCATCCCCGGGACTGTGACACCAGATAGCCTGACGCCAGCGATCATTTCACAAATCCACAAATCGTCGGTGGATGGGAATTTCGTTGGTTCCTTGGTTTCGCGCGATGGAACCGCAGCAATGATTACGGCTGAAATTGATGAGCTATCGTCAGGCGGAGAAAGAATAGATTACATAAAATACAATCATTTGCTTGAGGAAAATCTGCGAAAGCCTTTTGAAGATAGAAATTATGATGTAGAGATCATTGGGTTTGCAAAGCAGATTGGTGATATTGCGGATGGTGCCAAGTCGGTGCTGCTGTTTTGCGCTATTGCACTTGTCCTTACTGCGTTGGCGGTGTACTGGTATTGTCATTCAGTCCGCTTTACGATCTTGCCAATCGTATGCTCTCTTACGTCGCTGGTATGGCAGTTCGGTACCTTGCGCTTGCTCGGTTTCGGTTTGGATCCGTTGGGGGTTCTCGTACCGTTTCTAGTCTTCGCGATTGGCGTATCGCATGGGGTGCAGCAAATCAACTTCATTACACGTGAACTGGCGCACGGCTGCTCTTCCCTCCAGGCAGCGCGTCGGAGCTTCACTGGGCTCTTGGTGCCGGGCACTTTGGCGCTACTTACGGCATTCGTGTCTTTCGTGACGCTTCTCTTGATCCCGATACCCATGATTCGAGAACTGGCGATCACCGCTTCACTTGGTGTCGCATACAAGATCTTGACTAACCTGGTCATGCTGCCGCTCGCTGCGTCGTGTTTCAGCTTTACCAAAGCATATGCTGACAAGGTAATGGTCAAACGTGAGCAGCGCTCGGCGTGGCTTCGTGCGCTTGCACGTGTGGCGGAACCTCGCAACGCGGCGGTGGCGTTGATTGTAGTCGTGGGAATTTTCGCGACGGCGGTCTGGCAGAGCCGGGATCGTGTTGTAGGAACCTTACAGCCCGGGGCCCCCGAGTTGCGCCCTGACTCCCGCTTCAATCGGGACGCAGTATCGATCGCCGGGAGCTTCGATATGGGGCTAGATTGGTTGTCGGTGGTCGTAGAAGCACCACACGATTCGTGTGAGAGTCCGGCCGTGGGTAAGTTCGATGACGAGTTGGTTTACGCTATGAGCACTGTCCCCGGGGTTGTTTCTATCAGTTCATATCCGCAGATGCTTCGCACCTACAACGAGGGCTATAACGAGGGAAATCCAAAAATGAACGTCGTTCCGATTGATTCTGGCAATTATGCCGGTCTCAGCGCAGAGATCGGACGCGTGCGCGGATATCTGAATAAAGATTGCAGCATGACCGCTATGCACTTGTATTTGTCGGATCACAAAGCGACGACGATCAATCGAGTTATAGAATCGGTGAAGGAGTTCCGGAACGGCCATCCTGTTCCCGGTTTAAGGATCAGGCTGGCTGCTGGAAATGCGGGGGTGATTGCGGCAATCAATGATGAAGTCGCAAAAAGTGAGTTGCCGATGATGCTTTATGTCTATGCGGCTATCATCGCTCTGGTCTTTCTCGTTTACCGTGATCTTCGAGCCGTCATTGCCTGCTGTTTTCCACTGACAGTCGGAACCTTTATCGGCTATTGGTTCATGAAAGTGTTCGAGATCGGATTGACCGTTGCTACACTGCCGGTCATGGTGCTGGCTGTAGGAATTGGCGTGGATTATGCCTTTTATATCTATAACCGACTACAAGTGCACCTTGCTGCCGGACAGCCGATTGTCAAAGCTCTCGAACACTCCATCCTCGAGGTCGGAATGGCCACGATCTTCACCGCGGTCACCCTCGCAATTGGCGTTGCGACCTGGAGCTTTTCGACGCTCAAATTCCAGGCCGATATGGGTAAGCTGTTGGCTTTTATGTTTGTCGTCAATTTGATCATGGCGATGACTGCACTTCCGGCACTGGCAGTTGTTCTTGAGCGTGTGTTCCCGCGCCGAAAGCCTGCGCGGGCACCGGGCGTATTCCTGGATCATTGATGAGGGAGATGAAAATGAAGCGCAAGAATTTTCGGCCCTCATCGCTGTGCTTGTTCGCATCACTGTGGTCGGCGATCGCCATGGCAGGAGACGGTAGTTTGCCGACATTGACGGTGAAACCGGTGCTGCAAATTCATGCGGCGGAGCGGATCGACGCCGCGTTGCATGCGCAGATTCTTGGCGTGACGCGCGTAGGACGAAGGATAGTCGCTGTCGGAGACCATGGCGTGATCTTGCTTTCCGATGACGAGGGACGAACCTTTCGGCAGGCGCGCGGTGTTCCGGTGGACAGCACACTCACTTCAGTCTCGTTTGCGGATAACAGTAATGGCTGGGCCGTGGGGCATTGGGGTGTCATTATCCGGACGGAAGATGGCGGAGAGACGTGGAAGCTCCAACGAAGTGATCTACATGTAGATCAACCGCTCTTCTCTGTTCACTTCACCGACTCCAGGAAGGGGTGGGCTGTGGGACTTTGGTCCATGATGCTGCATACCGAAAACGGGGGCGAGAGTTGGGACGTTATACAGGTTCCGCCCGCGCCTGGTGCAAAGAAGGCCGATAGAAATTTCTACTCGGTGTTTGGTGGCATGAACGGCACGCTGTATGTGGCGTGCGAACAGGGCTTGGTGATGCATTCGGGTGACGGCGGAGCAACATGGACTTACACGCAAACGGGATATGGTGGCTCACTTTGGACGGGAACCGTGCTTCCTGATGGAGTGGTCCTTGTGGGCGGTTTGCGGGGAACAATTCTTCGCAGTCCGGATGGCGGACAGACATGGAAGCGCATCTCGACAACCTATAAAAACTCGATTACAGACTTTGCACTGGATCGAAACGGGAAGATCGTGGCCACTTCTCTCGATGGGGTAGTGCTGACTAGTACAGACGACGGTATCAGCTTTGAGGGAGCGCAGCGCCCTGATAGGGAAGCACTCACGGCTGTGGTTAATACGATCGACGGGCAGCCGGTGCCCTTTTCACAAGAGGGGGCTTTGAAGAAGTAAGGAGAGTGGAGTTGTCGGGTTCGGGTTGGCGCGTGACCGATCCTTGGGTGACGTCAAGTTGAGACTCGCTAACATTAACCATCGCGATGCGAAATCGGTTGACGGTTGTAGCAGAGAGTTTGAACGGCTGCTTCCGGTGTTTCTGAATTGCTCTATGGGTTTCGGATTCTTCGTGGTACCTCTGCGATTCCGGGCTGAAGAAACGTAATCACATAAGGCTCACGACACTGAAAACTGTGTTTTTCGTCTGCATCATTCACGCTGGTGGGGCATTGCTGCAACATCGCGTTCCGTCCGCTACGGGGGCAGGAATAGGCTGTAGGCACTTCTGCTCCTGGCAGCGTCTTCCGCAACGTTCCGGCGTTTTTTGGGGGGGGGGGGAGGTACGTCGGCTCAAGGAACTGGAATCGGGAAACGAGCGGCTGCTCGCTGAGCAACTGCTGGTCATCGACGGCCTGAAGGAATGCAGCGGGAAAAATGAATGCCATCGACGTGATGGCGTGAAGCGCTGGACGCCCTGACCCGGCGGGGCCTATTGCAAACCAAGGCTTGTCGTTACTTGGGGTTGAGTTGCCGGGTGTCGACCTACACGCTCAAGCAACCGGAGAAAGACCGGAGCCTGGGCGAACGGCTGATGGCCGCCTCCCGGGGGGGCGCGCGCTTTGGGTATTACCGCGTATCGGCCTGGCTATCGTTGGGCGAATCGTGGGTGTTCCGCATGTGGCAAGCCGAAGCTGAACATCCCGAGACGGCGCCCCCGACGGCGACACCGCGGCAGCGACATCCGTCGGCCCGGCGCGATGCCGCTCAATTCAGTCTGGAGCTACGACATCGTCCATGATCCGCTGGTCGATGGCCGAGTGCTGTGCGTGATGGATGAATATTCAGGGAATACCTAGCCACTGAGGCTGGCGCCAGTCTATGCTCGTAGGACGTGATTCTGACGCTGTCGCGGCTCATGCCGTTGAATGGCAAGCCCGCGTATGGTTCCGAAATTGCTGCCGCCAAGCTGATTCGCTGGCTGCGCGATGCGCCCATCATTACCAACCTCCGAAGGCCCGTCGAGCTTGGCCTATTCGCGGAAGAGGTCGACAATCACGCCGCGTAGCCAACTCGTCGCCGGATCGCGTGAGTAGCGTTCGTGCCAGTGCTGCATGACCCGATAGTTCGGCACCCTGAACGGTAACTCCATCACTTTAATGGGGTTGCCTTTGGCGATGTTGCGCGCGAATCGCTCCGGGACAATCGGCAAGTATTCGGTGCTGGCGATGTTCGAGACGACCCCAAGAAAATTCGAGATACGGAGACCGATTTTTCGTCGAATGGCGCGACGCTCGAGCGTCTCTTCGACGACGACGTGCCCGGTACCGTGTGTAGCGACAATCAGGTGGGACTTCCGTTCGAATTCTTCGAGCGAGATGAAGTCCCCTCGTAGGCGGGGATGGTCGCTGTTTGGAGCAATTCGGGTGATACCCGGTCTTTGACTCGGTGGTCGGCTGTGATATGCTGAGTTTGTTCAAATAATGAACTAAATAGGCGCAGGTGCCTTGTTGGCATTGTCGCCGTGTGTCATAACATATCGAGGCTTGACAGAAGTGGCGGACAACAGCTGGCGTCTAACATGGGACTACGGTTCGGCGGAAGTTCAGTCGCTGGGTGCAATGCTCGGACCCGTAAATTTCCAGCTGCGGGATGGGCGACAGCTTCAGCCTTTCCAGGTCGCCCCGTGGGAAGAGGATCCCGCGGCAGCGAGTCTGCCAGGCGTTCTTCAGCGCCTCCGAGGCGAGTGGCCGTGCGTTCCTATGGGGCGCGTCGACACCCCCTGCGATCTGCCAGATGGATGGTCACCGCTTTCCTGCGCAGACGGGTTTAGTCACGGTTTCGCATCCAACTCTCATTGGAACTGCGTCGACGTTTCGACACGGTCGGTGACGCTCTCCATCGACTACCCGACGAGTGCCGGCAACATTAGACTGGAGCGGCACATCAGTGCGGTGCCCGATGCGCCGGCGATTGAGGTGAGTCTGGCGGTCTCCGTTGAAACCGAGATGTTGCTTCCGATCGGACTTCACCCAACATTTCGAGTGCCCGCCGGACAGCACCGTCTCATCGTGAATGTCCCCAAATATGATCTCGCGGTCACCTATCCGGTCACGCCTGAGCCCGGCCGCTCAATCTTGGTTGCGGATACTACATCGACGTCGATTGCAAGCATGAGTGCGGGCAATGGTCGTGTCGACATCTCCAGTCTGCCCCTTGTGGGCCCCGCGGAAGAGCTGGTGCAGCTGCGAAACGTGCTGCCTATGGATGATGACCCGCAGCTAAATCTTCACTACCTCGACGAGGACGTTCACCTCGGCCTGTGGTGGGACGCAGCGGCATTTCCAGATGTGCTCCTCTGGATAAGCAACGGGGGGCGCACAGCTTACCCTTGGAACGGCCGTCATTACGCTCTTGGCGTCGAGCCGGTCAATGGCCTGTTCGACCTCGGCCGCGTCGCCAGATGTCCTGCTGATCATGCGCTGGCTGACCGGATTGGTATGCGGCTCAGACCGAACGAACCGTGGGTCACGCGCTACCGGTTTTCCGCTTGGTAGTCACCATTCAATTGCGCGCTAGGTCGTCCCGCTAGCGGCGGCCCGCTATTTCCCACTCGAAGACTATGCCCAACTTTAAATCCCCGGCGTTCCTGATCGACCACATTCGCAGCACCATGGACTTCTACCATCCAAGATGTATTGATGGGTCAGGGGGCTTTTTCCACTTCTTTCGAGACGACGGAACGATCTACGACCGGTACACCCGCCATCTGGTGTCGAGCACGCGGTTTGTGTACACGTATGCAATGGCCTACAAGCAGTTCGGAGTTCCCGAATATCGTGACGCTGTCGGGCATGGCGTACAGTTTCTCGAGCAGGCGCACCGCAATCCTTTGACGAATGGGTACGCATGGGAGTTGGACGAAAAGGGCGTTAGGGACGGCACGAATCATTGCTACGGGCTCGCCTTCGTCCTCTTGGCGTACGCCAAAGCAGTTGAGGTCCGGGTGGATGGTGCCAGTGCAGGTGTACAGGCAACCTGGCAACTCATGGAAGACCGCTTCTGGGATTCGCACGCCGGACTGTACATGGATGAGGCCTCGGCGGACTGGAAGGTTGTTCCCTATCGGGGGCAGAATGCCAACATGCATGCGTGCGAGGCTATGCTGGCAGCGTATGAAGCTACGGGAGAGCAACGATACCTCGAGCGCGCGGAATTGCTGGCGCACAACATCACCGTCCGGCAGGCAGCCCTGACGGGCGGGATGATCTGGGAACATTACCGACAGGACTGGTCGCCGGACTGGGAGTACAACTTCGGTGACCGGACGAATATATTCCGCCCTTGGGGATTCCAGCCCGGACATCAGACGGAATGGGCAAAGCTCCTGCTGATTCTGGACCGGCACTTGCCAAAGCCATGGCACCTCGAAAGAGCGAAAGAACTCTTTGATACGGCGGTAAGCATTTCGTGGGACCAAGACCATGGTGGCTTGGTTTACGGCGTTGACCCGGAAGGGCGGTTCTACGACAGCGACAAATATTTCTGGGTGCAAGCGGAATCAATCGCCGCAGCCGCGTTGCTTGCAAGTCGCACGGGCGACCAACACTACTGGGACTGGTACGACCGGTTGTGGGCCTATAGCTGGGAGCATTTCGTTGACCATCAATATGGTGCCTGGTTCAGGATCCTGACCCAAGACAACAGGAAGCTCACTGACGAAAAGAGCCCGGCGGGCAAGGTTGACTATCACACGATGGGCGCATGCTACGACGTGTTGAAGATATTCAACTAATTAACATACCTACTTGCATCAACCTTGCGTGCTAGACGGGCCAGGGCGAGAAGCGGGGAGGCGGTTTGTTGGAAGACTGCCTCCTGTCGAGGGGTTTGGCTGACTGTGGCACGCTGAGCATCGCCTTAGCCGCATCCATCTCTCGACACAATTAGTAGCGAGGGCAATCCTCCGCGCCGCGAGCTTGTTTGGCGAGTTGCGGCCTCATCAAGGCCAGCCTGCAAGCAGGACGCTGTCGTTTCTGTTCCCGGATTCCCGTGCCGCATCACGAGAGGTGGTGATCCGGTAGTGCATGGGACGTGCGCGGGAGCGGAGGTACGCGGGAATTCATTTCTCCGCCACAGCGATCCCAATCTTCGGGTAAGCACCAACCAAAATTGCGGGTTCGTCACATTGACTCCCCAGCTCCCTGGTGCTTTAATTAGTTCACTGATCGAACTAAAGAAAGCCGACGACTTCGAAGAATACGTGCCGTCAATGACGGCGAGCTGCACGATCACGGCCGCGCCTGCGGTCCATATGGAGCGAGACAATGAACAGACAGCAATACACCCGGTGGTTCAACAGGTCCGTCGCGGCTTGCCGCAAAGCGGTGCTCGGATCCGCAGCGTTGCTAGCGCTTGCCGCGTCCGCACATGCAGATGCCACGCACCCGGTCATTGCGCTGCTGCCAGGCGTTACTGACCCGTTCTACTTCACCATGCACCGGGGTGCTGAGCGCGCAGCAAAAGAGGAGAAGGCCGAACTGCTGTTCCAGGTCCCGAGGGCGTGGAACACGACTGAGCAGGTTCCGATACTCAAGGCGCTAATTGCGAAGCATCCCGACGTGCTGCTCGTCTCGCCGGTCGACAGTCAGCAACTGATCGAGCCGCTGAAAGAGGCGGCTGACGCCGGCATCAAGGTCATCACCGTCGATACCTATATCGGCAACGGCCACTACCAGACCGGAAAGGGTCCTGCCGACTTCCCGATCTCCTACATCGCGTCCGACAACGTCGAAGGTGGCCGAGTTGCGGCGCGTGCGCTGGCCAAGGCTATCGGTGACAAGGGAACCGTCTATTGCGAAAGCAACAAGCCGGGCATTTCCAGCACTGACGACCGCAGCATGGGCTTCATGGATGAAATGAAGAAGCATCCGAACATCAAGGTCCTGCAGACACAGTACAACGGTGATGACGCGAACGTCGCCGCCTCTCACGTGGGGGCCGTCCTCGCTCGTAATCCGGACCTTGCAGGGGTCTTCGGGGCGAACGTATTCGCCGGCGCAGGTGCAGCCCAAGGCGTGCGCAACGCCGGCAAGCTCGGCGCGATCAAGGTCGTCGCGTTCGATGCGATTCCCGGTATCGACCGTGATATCAAGAGCGGGCTGATCTCCATCGCGATCGCACAAAAACCCGATGACATGGGCTACTACGGCGTGAAGTACGCCGTCGATGCGATCCGCGGGAAAAAGATCCCCGCGTATAAGAGCACGGACTTTGTCATCCTGGACAAGAGCAACATCGACCAGCCGGGCGTGGCTCAGCACATCTACTCAAACTAGATTGCGCGAGGCGGGCCGAATCCGGCCCGTCGACGAGCCTTTCATGAACAAGTGAGTACTACGATGAATACTGCAACTGTTACCGTACCGATGAGTGCCGGTGGGAACCGCCTTGCCCTGATCACGAAGTTCTGGCCGTGGCTTTTTCTGGCGGCTCTTCTGGCCTTCTTCGAGGCATACGCCCAGATATCAGACCACCGGTCATTCCTGTTCAACGCATACAACCTTCAGTCAATCGCCCTTGCGGCGAGCGCTCCGCTTCTGCTGGCGATCGGACAGACATTTGTGATTGTTACGGCGGGCATCGATCTGTCGGTCGGCTTTGTCATGGGACTGGCTGCCGTATGCGTTGCGCAGTTCACAATCTTGGGCGGAACTTCACCGGCCGCGTTGCTGATATCGGTGCCGCTCACCATCCTGGTCTGTTTCGTCCCAGGGCTGGTGAATGGTGTACTGATCGCGCGGCTGGGTGTGCCCGCATTCATCGGTACGCTCGGCATGTACGGCGTGGCGCGTGGTGCAGGCTTTCTCGCGGCAGGTAACGGGATGACCGTCTCGGTCGACAACGCGGGCCTGGCAATGATTGGCTCGGGCTGGACGCCGGTGCTGATAACGGGCGCGTTGCTGGTCGTTATGCACTTTGTTCTGTCCAGAACGAAGTTCGGTCAATATACCTATGCAATTGGTGGGAATGCGCAGTCGGCTATGCGTGCAGGCATCAACGTGCGTAAGCACCTGTTCGTCATCTATCTGATTTCCGCGGCGTTTGCGGCCGTGGGTGGGGTGATCTACACCGCGCGCTTTGCCGCCGGTGCTGCAAATGCCGGGGAGCCGATGCTCCTTGACTCGATTGCGGCGGTCGTCATTGGCGGGGCGAGTCTATTTGGCGGAACTGGGAACGTGATTGGGACGCTGATTGGCTCGCTGATCATTGCAGTAATCCAGTTCGGATTGGTTTTCATCGACGTCAACGCGTTCTGGCAGTTCATCGTGGTTGGCATCGTGATTATCCTTTCTGTCCTGATTGACCAGTACAAAGATCGCATTGGAGGTGCACGGTGAGCACGCCGCTTCTTGAAGTCAGTAACGTATCCATCCGTTTCGGGGGCGTCGAAGCACTCAAGCGGGTATCCATGCATGTTGACCCGGGTGAGGTGGTTGCGCTCGCAGGGGACAACGGGGCCGGCAAGTCGACCTTGATCAAGATCATCTCTGGTGTGTATCACGCGTCAGAAGGTGAGATGCGCTTCGACGGTAATCCGATGGTGTTGCGGGATCCGCAGGACGCTCGCTCCAATGGCATCGAGACCATCTACCAGGATCTTGCGCTGGCAGACAATCTCGACGTTGGCAGCAACATCTTTCTGGGCCGCGAGCCGCTGCGACGCCAGTTCGGCATTCCGGTGATAGACCGTGCGCACATGACCGAAGTCGCGCGCACCGTGCTTGACCGTCTTGACATCGTTATTCCGGCGCATAAGTTGACCGGTCCTGTGAAAATGCTGTCCGGGGGGCAACGCCAGGCAATTGCGATTGGTCGAGCGATCTACTGGAACGCGCGGTTGCTGATCATGGACGAGCCAACCGCTGCTCTTGGTGTGCCCGAACAGCGCAAGGTGATGGAGCTCATCGGCATGCTGAAGTCTCAGGGAGTGGCGGTTCTGCTGATCTCGCACAACTTGCACGATATCTTCTCGGTGTCGGATCGGATTGTCGTGCTGCGCAGAGGGGAGATTGCCGGTGAACGGAAAGTGTCTGAGACCAACGGCGACGAAATCGTTCATCTGATGGTCGGCGATACGTACGCTTCGACCAAGCATGCGGCGTGATTGAAACAAGAGTGTAGTGGGGCGGTCCGTCCGCGTTGACGTAAAGGTCGGACCGCAAGGGACCGTTTGTTCGTTGGCTCCCGATTGCCAGCGCTGACGGTCAGGTGTTGACGTATCTGGAATCTGATGTGACATGGCGCGAAACGCAAAGCAAAAGGGCAAGCGGCCTACCACGATAAGGCACTGCTGGAGCAAGTCGATGCTTCTGCCCATGCCAATGGAGATCGTACGTGAACTATCGTTGACGAACCATATCGCGTTTTCGACATGCATCCGAGAAGCGGGAAACCGGCATCTGCTGAACCAGCTGACAAAGGCACTTTACTTGTCACTTTTCATGCAGCTAGCTGGAACCGGGATTGCACCGCTCGAGCTTTTCACTGATGCAGAGGCCGCCCTCGACAGGAGCGTCATCCGGGCGGAGCAGGAAGGTGTGTGGAGGATTGATCCGGAAGACGCCGGGTATATCCAAGCGATGTTGACATTTCATGACCAGCAGATCATGGAGATTACCGGTAAGGACTTTGCGCTCGTCACGTCCAGACTTGATCGCCTGTTGCGGTTGGGTCACCCCGAATCGCCAATCAAGTCGTTCGTAAGCGACCTCGCGCGTTAGCCTTCTACCTGGCGGTTGGAAGCGACCGCGGCGCAATGCATCACCGTTGGTATGTCGTTCCATACAGATACAAAAAGTAGGAATCCTACTTAAATAATGTCGCCTCTCTCGTGTGCGACACGGAACTTCAGACGTCTGAAGTGGGCGCTGATGCGCCATCGATAAAAAAAGCGTGTCTTTTATGGGTTTGGAGAGGAATGATGAAGCATAAGATCGTTACGGCTGCCGCGCTGTTGGCGCTGAGCAGTGCTGCATGCGCGCAGAGCAGCGTCACATTGTATGGCCGCATCGACGCCGGCCTTGAGTATGTCAGTGGTTTGCCGAATGCGAGCAACACGGGTTCGACATCACGCTGGCGTGCGGAAAGCGGCAATTGGGGAGGGAGTTTTTGGGGAATGAAGGGCGCCGAGGATATCGGCGGTGGCAACAAGGTTCTGTTCCAGCTTGAAAGTGCGTTCAATGCGATGAACGGCCAGGCTGCAGGCAACAACATGTTCCATGATATTGCGACCGTAGGATTCTCGAATGAATCGTACGGCACGCTGCTCTTGGGCCGTGAGGCGTTTATCTCGAATGGGATGTGGGACTTTGATCCGTTCGGCCAGACTTCGTGGTCGTCAGCTTCGCTGGTTCGCGGGCGCAACTGGCCGAAGTCGAGTAACAACATTTCGTATCAGTCACCCAAGTTCGCAGGTTTCGACGTGTACGGCCAGTACTCTCTGTCGAACTCAACGAACTGGAACGGCAACAACACGACGGCCCAAGGGCGCCAGGACGGGCTGCAGATCACATATACGTCGACGCTGTTCCAGCTTCGAGGCATCTACGACGAAATCCGCAGTCCGCAAAATGGTCTGCTCGATAACCCGTTTACCCATTCGCGGGAATATTCGGCGGGGCTGAACGTGTTCCTCGGACCGGTGACCTTGCGCACGGTCTACCAGGCAATCCGTACCACGGGAGGCACCGTCGCTGGCAGCGGACCGACCTCTCTCGATCATGAGTGGGTCGGCGCGAACTGGCAGGTTTCGCCTGCCGCCTCGTTGATCGCCGCGGTTTATCACGTCAACGCAAACAAGGGGGGCGGCAACGCGACCATTTACTCCGTCGGCGGAACGTACAACCTGTCGAAACGCACTTTGCTCGATTTCCAGGTCGCTTCCGTCCGGAACAGTTCAACGGCGAACTTCGGACTTGACGCAAACAGCGCAGGCGCGGGCGGCGTCCAGGCAGACGGATCGTACAACGAGAATCCGCTGCCTGGGCACAGTCAGACGGGCGTCTTCGTCGGCATCCAGCATCTCTTCTGAGGAAAAGGGCGACCTCAATCACTGAACAGTTTCCACGTCGCCGCGAGAGGCGCGTTTTTGGTGCGGCTCATTGAGTCGCACCATTTTTCTTTCGCGTGAATGCCGATTTGCGTTCCTGCAGGCGTCATTTCGCGCTATGGCATGTCGACGATCTAGATCGATCCTCTGCCAGGGGCTCGCACGGTCAGATGGTTGGTGACGTCCTTGACACCCGGGACCCCAGCCGCGAGTTGCGCAGCGCGGTCAGCCTGCTGAGCAACTGGAGTGCTGCCTTCGAGCGTCACGTGGCCCGAGTTCGAAAGAACGGAGATCCGGGAGACGTTGACACCATTGGCGCTGGCCAGGGCGCCGCGCACCTGAGTCGCAAGTCCAAAGTCTGATGAACTCGCCTCAGGTGCGAGGCTCGTGCCGGACCCGGCGGCATACGTGCTACATGCTACGGTCAATCCAATCAGCATTGCTATGGGAGAGAGTTTCCAAGTCATTTTCTTACTCCTTCGAATCCTCGCCTGGGGGCGAGCACGCGCCCGGTACCTCGGAACCGCTGTCGGTTGTCATGATGGTCACTGACCAGCATGAATCACCATCACGGAGTTGGCTTCAGACTCCAAATTGCGAGAGGTTGCGGTGATCCCGGTTGCTGCGCATCGTGTGGGCGCAAGTCGGTGACGCCACGGGAACACTTGGCCATCATGGCACAAACTGGAAAATCGTTCAGGCGGCGCTCTCGTGCGGGTGAGACGTTCTTGCGGCGAACATATCCGGGAGTTCGCCGCAGGTCGCGCTGACGCCCGTCTCCGTGACGCTCAGGCGCCTGACAGCGAGGTGAGCCGGCGAGCATCGGCCGGCGCGGTCCGAGCGCTCAAATGTTTCGATGCGACGATTACGCTGGTGGACAGTTCAGCGCTGATTTCCTTACCAGCATTGCTGAACGACTCTGTCAGGCAGCTGTCGCTGTACGGCGGCGCCGGCGCGGCTCCGGTTCAGATGGATCGGCAGCCAGGCGAAGGCCCGCTATGTCATATTCGCGCTGATGCGCGAGCGCGGCCGCGCCGACGGCGCATTCATACTCGCCGATGCTGGAAAGTGACAAGGACGGCATCTCCATGCCAGGCACGATGTCTGCCTTGAGCTTCTCGCGCAGGATCTTGATGCTGGTTTTGAGAACGGGCAGCATTTCCCCTCCGAGGACGATGTCTCTGGGATTGAAAATATTGGTCAGATTGACAAGCCCGATCGACAGGTAGCCCAGCAGTTTGTCGGCAGCGTGCTGCGCGCGCTCGTCGCCGTCCGCAATCGCCTGTGCGACATCTGACGGCGATCCGTCCCCCTTGAGGCGAAACTGTTTCGCGTAGGTTTGCAGCGCAGTGAGATTGACATGCGGTTCAAGACAGCCCCTGCGCCCGCAACTGCAGACCGGACCGTCGTTTGCAACCCTCATATGGCCGAATTCTGCGGCCGTGCCACCCCAGCCACGCAGCAATTCGCCGTTGATGATGGCTGCGCCGCCGCATCCGTTGCCCAGCTTGAGATACAACGTCAATCCGCTGTGGCGCGGCGAGCAGTAGGTCTCGCCAAATGCGGCCGCATTTGCGTTGTTTCCGATGCTGACGGGAATCTGGATGTCCTGTGCGGCCAGGTCAAGAAAATTGACTTCTCGCCAGCCAAGGATCGGCAGGTGGACAACGAAACCGTCCGAACGGACGAGACCCGGCACCGTCACGCCAATGGCGCGAATCCGCGTTGCAAAGCGGGGGTCGCGCTTTAGGGCGGTCAGATGGCCGTTGATTGCCTTGATGACCCCGTCGGGGGAAAGCGGCTTTTTGAGAGCGATCGTTTTTGTATCGATAGCACTCAGCGCGAGGTCGAGGAGAGCGAACCGGAGCGTATGAACACCTACTTCAACGCCGAGGAAATAGGCTCCCGTGGTGGCGAGCGCGACGTTGATACCCGGTCGACCAAGATCACGCTTGCCTTCCCGAGCCGCTTCGGACTGGACTTCGACAACCAGATCCTGCTCGATGAGATCGTCGATAAGGTATGTAACCGTGGACTTCGTCAGTCCCAGCTGCCGGGCGATGTCGGCCCGCGTCAAACGTCCCTCCAGACGTAGCAGCGTGAGCACTCTGCGAGTGTTGAGATCCTTAATGTATGTCTGATTTGCCATCAAAAGCCCCCAGTTGGCGGCAAGGGTACAAGAACGTAAGCATTGATGGAAGAGTACACGAGCCCGCTTCCACGGCAAGATCGTCGTCCGTTGGCCTGCCGCGCCACGCGTTGGGGGCCGGCGACTGGCACTGGGGAAAACCCCGGTCATGTGCACGTGCGAGGGGGTTTGACGACAGGGTGCCAGCGTGCTCTAATTCGTTCAATGAACGAACATATTAAACGATGTGCGGGCCGCCGTTGGCCACGTGCTCACTTTTTCAGAGGCTACTGACATGGGTACGAAAGACGACAAACGTTTGAAAGTTGGCATCCTGGGTTGTGGGCCGATCGCGCAGGCCGCCCATTTCGAATCGTGTGTTAAGGCGCGCAACGCCGACCTGTATGCAATCTGTGATGTCGCCGAGGACTTGGTCGACATCATGGCGGCGACCTACCAGCCCGAGCGCAAATATCTGGACTATGACGCCATGCTGGCTGATCCGCAGCTCGACGCCGTGATCATTGCGACGTCGGATGCGTTTCACGTCGAGGCTTCGCGTCGAGCGCTCGCGGCCGGCAAGCACGTGCTCTGCGAAAAGCCTATCGGCATCTCGGTCGAGGAGGTTGAGCAACTGGGTGTAGCGGTCCGCGGGAGCGGTAAACTGCTCCAGGTGGGGCATATGAAGCGCTTTGACATCGGTCTGGAAGAGGCCCGCAAGTTCGTGCAGGCTGAAATGGGCGAGGTACTGGCTCTGAAGGCCTGGTACTGCGACAACACCCATCGCTATACCGTCACTGACGCGGTGCAGCCGAAGATGCTCAAGAGCTCCCAGGCACGCAAGCCCGGCGAGAATCCCAAAGCCGATCTGCGCCGGTATTACATGCTGGCCCATGGCAGCCACCTTTTTGATACCGCACGTTTCCTGTGCGGTGAGATCGTCGAGGTCAGCGCGCGCCTCAACGAAAAATTTGGCGCCTACTCGTGGTTCGTTGACGTCGCGTTTGCAAATGGCGCGATGGGCCATCTGGATCTGACGGTCGCAGTACGGATGGATTGGCACGAGGGTTTCCAGATATATGGCGAGAACGGCAGCGTGATCGCCAAGACATACAACCCGTGGTATTTCAAGTCGTCCGACGTCGAGATCTTCTCGGAGAGCGATGCCACATACCGCCGGCCCCTGGCTGCCGACGGTCATTTCTATCGGCGTCAGGTAGAAGGCTTTGCCGACACGATCCTTCACGACGCCCCGATGCGTGGAGCCGACATCAATGACGGAATTGCGTCAGTGCGCGCGATGGTGGCGACCGCCGAATCCGTGCGGACCGGCAAGCCCGTGCGGATTGACCATGCGGAAGGGAGGGTCTGATGCAACTCGGAATCTTTGCGAAGACCTTCTCGCAGACGGGCGCCCAGGACGTCCTGTCGGCCGTGCGCGACACGGGCTACGCGTGCGCCCAGTTCAATCTCGCGTGCCTCGGGCTTCCATCGATGCCTGACACGGTCGATGCGGATGTGCCTCGCGTCATTGCATCCGCCAGCGATAGCACCGGTGTCGGAATTGCCGCTATTTCCGGCACATACAACATGGCCCATCCGGACCCGGCCGTCAGGGCAAAGGGCCTGAGTCGGCTGGAGGTCCTCATCCAGTCGGCGCATGCGATGGGTACGCGTCTGGTCACGCTGTGCACCGGCAGTCGCGACCCGGATGATCAATGGCGCTTTCATCCGGACAACTCGAGTTCCGAAGCATGGCGCGATTTGCTGGTAGAGATGGAAAAGGCGGCCGTGATCGCGGAACAGCACGATGTCGACCTGGGCATCGAGCCTGAGTTGGCAAATGTCATTGCATCCGCCAATGACGCGCGCCGGCTTATCAACGAAATCAGGTCTGATCGCCTGAAAATCATCCTCGACCCGGCCAATCTGTTTGAACGCGAAACGGACGCGCGTCGGCACGACGTCATTGCGGCAGCAGTCGATATCCTGGCTGACCGGATCGTGATGGCTCATGCCAAGGATCGCAAGGCTGACGGGTCGTTCACAGCTGCGGGCACCGGTGTGATTGACTTCGATCATTTTGTGACGTCGCTGCATCGCGTCGGTTTTAAGGGGCCGCTTGTGACCCACGGCCTCGCGCAAGAGGAAGCTGCATCCGTCTCAGCCTTTTTGCACGGCGTGCTTGCAAACCAGGGGTTGATGTAATTATGGGCTGGCATTCTTTGCTGCGAACGAATGGGAAATTGGCGGGAGCCGATGTCGGCGCCGGGCCGGCCGTGGTCTTTCAGCATGGACTGGGAGGCGACGAGGCACAGGTTGCTGAGGTCTTTCCTGCGAGCGCTCCGTTTCGCCGTCTGACGCTGGAGTGCCGAGCCCACGGTCGTTCGGATGATTGCGCCACGTCACCGTATTCCCTTGAGAGTTTCTCCGACGACGTGCTGGCGTTCGCCGATGAGCGGGGTATTGACCGATTCGTCGTGGGCGGCATTTCGATGGGCGCAGCCATCGCCTTGCGTTTGGCCGTCAAGCACCCGGACCGCGTCAGTGCTCTTGTGCTCGCGCGTCCGGCGTGGCTCTGGGACAGCTCGCCGTTGAACATGCGGCCCTTTGGCGAAGTGGCAGCCCGGATTGTTGCCGCGGGCGCGACGAATGGCCTGAAGGCGTTCGAGAGGTCAGGTACGGCGTCCTTCCTTCAGGATGCGGCTCCGGATAACCTCGCCTCGCTGCGGAAGTTCTTTGCGCGACCGCGGCCGGAAGTTACGGCAAAGCTGCTCGCCTCTATTTCGTCGGATGGACCCGGCGTGACGAAGGAGCAGGTAGCAGCCATCAACGTTCCGACCCTTGTCATCGCACACGGCCGCGATTACGTTCACCCGCTGGAACATGGAAAGGTCCTTGCCGAGACGATACCGGGTGCAGAGTTTGTCGAAATCACACCCAAAGCAACCGACAAGGCGCGCTATGTCGCCGAATTCAGCGACGCGTTGCTCCAGTTTCTGACCAAAAATACCCGAACAGCTGCCGCATCCGCTGCGTCAGGAGAGATCTGATGAGTGCAAAATCCCCCGTTGAATCCGGTTGGCTGGAGCGTCTGCCCGATGACCGCCTGCTCGCAGAGGTTTCGCTGTGGTCGGCCGATCTTGGCCACCTCGCGGACGATATCGCGCGTATCGACGACTACACCGACATCTACCATATCGACGTAGCAGACGGGCACTTCTCACCCGCGTTGCTCTTTTTCCCGGATCTCGTGGCCGTTTCGCGTCGCCTGACCAGAAAGCCGCTGCATGTGCACCTGATGGCAACCGACGACATTCTTCAGGACCAGATCCGTCAGTTTGCCGATGCCGGCGCGGATCTGATCACGGTACATGCCGAAAACGAACGGGTCGACGAAGCCTTGGCTCTGATTGAAGACTTGCGCCTGAAATCCGGGCTCGTGCTCCAACTTCACACGCCCGTGAGTGCGGCGGCGCCGTATCTCGATCGCATTTCATTGCTGACGCTGCTCGGAACACGGATTGGCGTCAAGGGACAGGGCCTGGACGGCGAGGCCGAATCGCGCCTGCGCGAAGCGCGTGAGCTGATCGATACGACTGCGGCCGCGCGCAAGCATCGGGTGTTGCTGGCTGCGGACGGTGCGATTCGCGAACATACGGTCCCGGGCCTGAGAAGCGCCGGCGCGGACACGATCGTCATGGGGTCGCTGGCTTTTGGCTCCCCGAATCTGCAGGCGCGGATGGCCTGGGTCCATTCACTCTGATTGCGATGATTGAACCGGCAAACAAGTCGTTGGCAGTCGGCCTGGACCTGGGGGGCACTCAGGTTCGTGCAGCACTTGTCGACTGCAACGGCAACGTCATCGAGCGCGCGGCGCAAAACACCGACGTCCTGGGTGGTCCGATTGCCATTCTTCGGCAATTCAGGCAGTTGATCGATACCGTGCGCGGCGAGGTGGCGATTCGTGACCTTGCAGGCATAGGGATTGGCGCTCCCGGGCCCCTCGACACGGTCGAGGGCGTGGTTCTTGGCATTCCGACGTTGCCGGGTTGGGAGCAGCTGCGGTTGCATGACGTGATGTCGCAGGAGTACGGCCTTCCGGTGGTTGTCGAAAACGATGCGAAGGCAGCGGCGGTCGGAGAGTGGAAGTTTGGCGCCGGAAAGGGCTGCACCGACCTCGTATATGTGACGGTCAGCACGGGTATCGGTGGAGGGGTCATTGCCGACGGGAGACTCCTGCAGGGCCGACGGGGAATGGCTGCGCATGTTGGTCACTTCGCGATACTTCCTGGCGGCCCGCAATGCTCGTGCGGCGCGAACGGATGCTTCGAAGCGCTCGCATCTGGCACCGCGCTGGGGCGCGCCGCGCGCCAGGCAGCTCTGGATCATCCGGAGAGTGCACTAGGCGTTCTCGCCAAGAGCCGCGCCGTGACGTCGCGTGACGCAGTCGATGCGGCGAGGAAGGGCGATGCTGTCGCGGTCGAGTTGCTGGAGCAGGAAGCTCACTGGCTAGGGGTTGGCCTGACCGGGCTTATCCACATTTTCAGTCCCGAGCGCGTGGTGCTCGGCGGCGGCGTGTCCCTCGCTTTTGATCTTATCAAGGACGGTATCGACAAGGTAATCCAGAGCACGGCGATGGAGCCATTCAGGGACGTGGTGGTCGCGGCAGCAGCGTTGGGTGACAACGCAGGGCTTGTAGGGGCGGCCACACTGGCGTTCAACTCAAGTGAGAAGTTTTGACAGCGCTGTATCCAGGCAGGTAGGAGACGACATGTATCTTCAGAAATTGCGCCTTGACGACCGCGTCGCGGTTGTGACGGGCGGCGCGAGCGGTATTGGCCTCGCATGCGTGGAGGCGCTCGCCGAGGCGGGTGCGAAGGTGGTCATCGTTGACGCGAGTCCGGACAATCTCGCCCAGGCGTCCAAGCTTGTTTCCGGCACGTTAGCTGACCGGATTTCGCTGGAACAGCTCAATGTTACGCACCCGGACAAAGTCAACGAATTGGCCGATGCGATCCGGAAGAAATTCGGACGCGTCGACGTCCTTGTCAACTGCGCGGGAATCGGGCGCCAGACGTCGGCGGAGTCGATCACTGACGACGAATGGCGGCTCGTCATGGATGTCAACGTGAATGGCGTCTTCTGGTGCGCGCGCGCCTTCGGCGCAATCATGCTCGAGCAGGGTGGCGGGTCGATTGTCAATGTCGGCTCGATGGCTGGCGAAATCGTCGTCCGGCCGCAGGACAACGTCCACTACAACGCTTCGAAAGCTGCCGTCCATCATATGACCCGCTCTTTGGCGGCCGAGTGGGCGAAGCGCAAGGTGCGCGTGAATGCCGTGGCGCCGGGATTCATTGAGACGCCCATGAATGCATTTGCCTTGAAGTCCGATGTCGAAACCACTCAGATGTGGCTCTCGAACACACCAATGGGGCGCGTTGGACAGACTGATGAGATCGCATCGATCGTTCACTTCCTTGCATCGGATGCGTCGAGTCTGATGACCGGCGCGATCGTTGTTGCCGACGGCGGATACACTCTTTGGTAATCCAAAATGAATCAGCAAACGCTTGAACTTCGCCCGCTCTCTGCCGAGGTCCTGGCTGCGCTTCCGGCTTCGGTTGCCGTGCCGGAATACGATCGCTCGAAGGTTAGCGCAGGAATCGCCCATATCGGCGTCGGCAACTTCCATCGTGCACATGAGGCCCTGTACGTGGATCGCTGCCTGCATCTGCCCAGCCATGAAAGCTGGGGCATTTGTGGCATTAGCCTTGGTGCAGGCGCCGAAGCCAGAAGTAAGGCGGATGCACTTCGCAAGCAGGACGGTCTCTACACGCTGACGGAATATGCGCCTGATGGTGAAGTCCGATGCCGGGTCATCGGATCGCTTGTCGAGTACATGCTCGCGCCCGCCGATCCGGAGGCTGTTTTGGCCAAGCTCGCTGATCCGGCGATCCGAATCGTTTCGCTGACGATTACCGAAGGCGGTTACAACTTCGATGAGACTACCGGCGAGTTTTTGCTGAGCACGCCCGATGTCGCGCATGATCTGACCGCATCGACGCCGCGGACAGTGTTTGGCTACATCGTCGCCGCACTCAAGCGCAGGCGCGACGCGGGTCTGAAAGCCTTCACCGTGGTTTCCTGCGACAACCTTCGGCAGAACGGCAATACGACCAAGCGAGCCATTCTGAGTTTCGCGGCGGCGGTTGACAAGGACCTCGCGGAATGGATTGCGGCGAACGCAACGTTTCCCAACAGTATGGTCGACCGGATCGCGCCTCAGGTATCGGAGGCGGTCAAGGCCCGAGCGAACGCCGGCTCAGGCATTGAGGATGCATCGCCCGTTGTGGCGGAGACGTTTACGCAATGGGTCATCGAGGACAAGTTCGCAGATGGTCGCCCGGACTTCCCGTCGGTTGGCGTCGAAATGCGACACGACGTCGAGGCCTATGAAGCAGTGAAAGGTCGGATGCTCAACGCATCTCACATGCTCCTTTCATATCCGGCTGTCCTTCTCGGTTATCGGCTTGTCCATGAAGCGATGGTAGATGCCGACATCGTGGCGTTGCTTTCGACGTTCATGGAAAAGGATGCGATTCCCGTCATTGATGGTCCGTCGGGCCTCAGTCTGAGCGGATACCGGGATCTCACCATCGAGCGATTCAGCAATCCGGCAGTTGCTGACCAACTGCTCCGTGTCGCACACAATGGTGCCGCAAAGATCCCGGTTTTTCACACGAAGACAATCCAGGCGCTGCTGGACAAGGGTCGCGACGTCCGGCGTGAGGCACTGCTGCTGGCAGGTTTTCGCCGATATCTCGATGGAGTTGACGACTTCGGCGCAGCGTTTGATGTGGACGAAGGGAAATTGACTCCCGAGGACTGGCAGATCATCAAGGAAGGAGGGCGACTCGGGGTGCTTCATATCTCGCCATTTTCGTCGCTGCGGTTGTACGAAAACCCCCAGTTCGTCAACGCGTTCCTTGAACTGTCTTCGTTGTTCGAAGTCGGGCAGGCTCGGCAGGCAATCCAGCAGGTGATCTGATCACCCTGCATCGGCCCACATGGCGGGCAGTACTGCTCGCCATGTCCGGATTTCGTCTTGCACGATCTGAAATAGAAAAGAAGTAAAGCAGTGCCGTTCAGCTCATATGCAAGGAGCAGGACCGGTCACGTCCGTAACCCTGGAGGAAGACAATGTATATGCGTTATCGCAAAGCCGTCGTTGCGGCAATGGCACTGGCTGTCTGCGCATCGACCGCGCACGCGCGTCCGCTGAAATCGATTGGCATTGCCGTGGGCGACCTGGCCAATCCGTTCTTTATTGCCATGGAACGTGGAGCGAAAGATGCAGCCGCGAAAATCGGTGGCTCCGACATCAAGGTAACGCTCGTGTCGAGCAAGTATGACCTGAACACTCAGGTCGGACAGATCGAGAACTTCGTTGCCAACAAAGTCGACCTGATTCTCGTCAACGCTGTTGACCCGAATGGAATTGCACCAGCGCTGAAGAAGGCCCGCGATGCCGGAATCGTCGTTGTAGCAGTAGATGTCGGGGCCAAGGGCGCGGACGCAACTGTCATGACCGACAACCTGATGGCGGGCGCTACGTCTTGCGAGTATCTGGCGAAACAGCTGGGCGGCAAAGGCAACGTTGTCATCATCAACGGCCCGCCCGTAACGGCCGTTTTCGACCGTGTCAATTCCTGCAAGAAGGTCCTGGCTGGCTACAAGGACATTCGCGTGCTTTCTGATAACCAGAATGCCGGTGGCAGTCGGGACGGGGGCATGAACGTAATGGCGAATCTGCTGACGGCACAGTCCAGAATTGATGGCGTGTTCGCGATTAACGATCCGACTGCGATCGGTGCAGAGCTCGCCATCAAGCAGGCTCATCGTGACGACGTGAAGCTGATCACATCCGTTGACGGTGCGCCGGACGCTCAGGTCGCACTGAAAAACAAGCACAGCATCTTCGCAGCGACTTCCGCTCAAGACCCGTACAAGATGGCCGTTACCGCTGTAACGGTTGGCAATGAGATCCTGAACGGCAAACGCCCGCAGCAACCGGTCACGCTGCTGCCGACCCAGGCCGTCACCAAGGAAAACGTCGCCAGCTATCGCGGCTGGATGAAAAACTAACGTCGCGAATCCTGCTGGAGTGCTGCGAGAGAAGACGATGGACAGTACGACATTTTTTGAGATGAGCGGCATCGAAAAGCGCTTTGGGGCAACCAAGGCGCTGCGCGGCGTGCAGCTTAAGGTCCGTAGCCACGAGATTCATGCGGTCATGGGCGAGAATGGTGCCGGCAAGAGCACCCTGATGAAGATCCTTTCGGGCGTCTATAGGCCAGACGCTGGCGAGATCCTCCTTGATGGCAAACCCATTGTTCTCCGGTCTCCAGCAGACGCCCAGGCCATGGGGATCAACCTGATTTATCAGGAGCTGAGTGTCGCCCCCAACATGACGGTCGCGCAAAATGTCTTCATGGGTCATATCCCGAGGAGACGTTTCGGGATGGTCGACGAACGACAGATGAACTCGCGTACATCGGCGATTCTCGATACGCTCGGGGCACCTTTCGACGCGACGACATTGGTCGGAACGCTTTCGATTGCTGAGCGCCAACAGGTTGAAATTGCGCGTGCGCTTGTTCACGAGAGCCGCATTCTGATTATGGATGAGCCGACGGCGGCGCTCTCCGATCGCGAGACAGAGCGCCTGTTTGAGCTCGTCGAGAACTTGCGGGATCGTGGCATCGCCATCCTCTACATCAGTCATCGCATGGCCGAGGTTGAGCGACTCGCCAATCGTGTCACGGTCCTGCGCGACGGTGGTTATGTTGGCGAGCTTGACCATCACGAACTCGATCCGCAAAGGATCGTGCAGATGATGGTTGGTCGTCCTGCAGACGATTTTTACCAGCACGAGCGAAGAGCAACGCGAGGCGAAGTTCGCCTGTCAGTACGTGGTATTTCGGGAGGCAAAGTGGCGCCTTGCTCCCTCGACCTGCATGCAGGCGAAGTGACCGGCCTCGGGGGCCTTGTGGGCGCGGGTAGAACAGAGCTCGCGCGACTGATCTTCGGGGCGGATCGCAAACAGGCGGGGCAGATCTATCTGGATGGCGAAGAGTTGCAGATAAAGTCGCCGAGTGACGCCATACGGGCAGGTATTGCCTACTTGCCGGAGGACCGAAAGCAACTGGGACTCTTTCTGCAGTTGCCTGTTCTCGAGAACGCGATGATGAACGTCCTCGATCGCCATACACGGAGTGGAGTTGTCAAGCATCAGCTTCTGACCCGACACACCGTCGAGGCAATCGAAAAACTGAATATCAAGGTTTCCGGGCCCTCCGGCATTGTCGGTGGTCTTTCGGGCGGGAACCAGCAGAAGGTATTGCTGGCGCGCTGGCTGGAGATTGGTCCGAAGGTACTCATCCTGGATGAACCGACGCGCGGCGTCGACATCGGCGCGAAGAGCGAGATCTACAAGATCATTCACCAGCTTGCGGACGCCGGCGTCGCCATTCTGTGCATCTCGAGTGAGCTGCCGGAACTAATCGGCATATGCGACCGGATCCTTGTGATGCGTGAAGGAACGCTGGCGGGAGAACTCACCGGTGATGCCATTTCGCAGGAAGGGGTTATGTCACTGGCGACACACGCAGCAAATGCTTTTACCGGCCCAGCCTCAATGGCGGCCTGACAGGAGTGGAAATGAACGCAACAACGACGCCGAACATCGAGCGCGCGACGAAAAACGGCCGTGCAGGAAGCAAGCTCCTCAGTGGGCTCGGTATGCTGCCGGTTCTGATCGTCTTGTATCTGTGCATGTACGGGCTGACGGTCTGGTTTGGCGGAAGTTCTGGATCGAACTTCGCAACGACCGCCAATACGATGAACATTCTTCGGCAGGTATCGATCAACATCGTACTTGCGTCGGGAATGACCTTCGTGATCCTGACTGGGGGTATCGATCTCTCTGTTGGGTCGATTCTCGCAGTTTCAGCCGTGCTCGGGATGTTGACGTCTCTGTCGCCGGAATTTGCGTCGATGTCAATCCCCGTGTTTCTCTTGGTTGGCGCGGGCCTTGGCCTTGCAAACGGATTGCTGATTGCGTTTGTCGGCCTAAATCCGTTTGTGGTTACCTTGGGAACAATGACGGCTCTTCGCGGCGCAGCCTACCTGCTTGCCGACGGCACAAGCGTGCTCAACCAGGACATTCCCAGTTTTGAATGGATGGGAAATGGCGATTTTCTGTCCATTCCGTGGCTCATCTGGTTGGCGGCCGCCGTGGTGTTTCTGAGCTGGTTCATTTTGCGGAAGACCGTCATCGGCATGCAGATTTATGCCGTTGGCGGAAATACACACGCGGCACGGCTTACCGGGATCAAGGTTGGTCTGATCCTGACGTTTGTCTACACGATCAGTGGCCTCTTCTCCGGGCTTGGCGGAGCGATGTCTGCGAGCCGCCTCTACGCAGCCAACGGCAACTGGGGTACCGGATACGAACTCGATGCCGTCGCAGCCGTGGTGCTGGGGGGAACGAGTCTTCTCGGCGGGATAGGGTCGGTGCGTGGCACGGTGGTCGGCGCGTTGATCATCGGTGTGATGAACAACGGACTGACGATCCTCGGACTGTCATCCTTCTGGCAGTACGTCGCAAAAGGCGCCGTCATTTTGCTTGCCGTCATGCTCGACAAATGGCGGCAGGGTTCGGGCGCCGGAGCGGTCAACTAGTGTCAGGTGCAAGAATGGAACTGGACAAATCGGTGGTCGACGGGATCGACGCCCTGATCTTTGATTGCGACAACACACTCGCACACACGGCTCCACTGCATTTTGCCTGCCTGCGCGAAGTGCTTGCATCGCATGGTCACGTAATCGAGGAAGCCTGGTATGCCGAGCGTGTCGGCCTGTCCGGTGGCGACCTGATGGCCGCGATTGCACTCCGGGACGGCAAAGCGCCCGATTGGCCCGCCGTAGCGTCCGAATTGCCTGCTCTCTATCGGCGCCTTATCGGCGGGGTCGATGAAGTGGCGCATGTCACCGCGGTCGTTCGTTATTACCAGGGGCGGTTACCTATGGCGGTCGCTTCGGGTTCGACAGGATCGTTGGTTCGCGCGACGCTTGGGGCCATTGGGCTTTTCGACGCCTTCGACGCGGTTGTCACGCTGGATGATGTGGGCGTGGGAAAGCCGGAACCGGATCTGTTCGTGGCTGCAGCCAGTCGACTCGAGGTCGAACCGGCGCGGTGCCTGGTCTTCGAAGACAGTCAGGAGGGTTTCGAAGCCGCTCGAAGGGCGGGCATGAGAGTGCTCGACGTGGCGACGATGTCTCCCCCAGCGAGCCGATCCAAATAGTGCTCGGAACGCCTGGCACAGTCGGTTCCATGCTTTCCAACGCCCGCCTGACGAACACGCAGGAGTTGGAACGAGCGGGCCGGACGTCCAGTGCCTGGCAGCCGGCCAATGTAGGGAACACCGTTCGGGGACTGGACATGAGGAATCGAACTCGGCGAATAGTCGGTCTCGAGCCAGACTGACCGATTCCCGACCGAGGCTGGGACGTGGTGCGCCAGTCATGAGTCACAGCAACGGCGTGCGGTTTCCATACTGTGACGAAGTCTCGCGATACGGGCGTCGACTGAGTCAGGACTTTATTTTCAGCTTTCCAAACTTGAGACCCTGAACAATGAAAGTAGCCGACAGCTCCACCACCCTGATGGCCAACGCGATCCGCGCGCTCGCGATGGATGCCGTCCAGCAAGCGAACTCCGGCCACCCCGGCATGCCGATGGGCATGGCCGAAATCGGCGTCGCGCTCTGGTCGCGCCACCTCAAGCACAATCCGGCGAACCCGCACTGGGCGGACCGCGACCGCTTCGTGCTGTCGAACGGCCATGGCTCGATGCTGCTGTACGCGCTGCTGCACCTGACCGGCTACGACCTGCCGATGGAAGAGCTGAAGCACTTCCGCCAGATGCACTCGAAGACGCCGGGCCACCCGGAATACGGGATCACGCCGGGCGTCGAGACGACCACCGGCCCGCTCGGCCAGGGCCTCGCGAACGCGGTCGGCATGGCGCTCGGCGAAGCGCTGATGGCCGACGAGTTCAACCGTGACGGCGCGAAGATCGTCGATCACCACACGTACGTGTTCCTCGGCGACGGCTGCCTGATGGAAGGCATCTCGCACGAGGCCTGCTCGCTGGCCGGCACGCTGAAGCTGAACAAGCTGATCGCGCTGTACGACGACAACGGCATCTCGATCGACGGCGATGTCGTCAACTGGTTCCACGACGACACGCCGAAGCGTTTCGAGGCGTACGGCTGGAACGTGATCCCGAACGTGAACGGTCATGACGTCGACGCAGTCGATGCGGCGATCGCGAAGGCGAAGCTTTCGGACAAGCCGACGATCATCTGCTGCAAGACGGTGATCGGCCAGGGCGCGGCGACGAAGGCGGGCGGCCACGACGTGCACGGCGCGGCGCTCGGCGCGGAAGAAATCGCGAAGACGCGTGAGGCGCTGGGCTGGAAGTGGGCGCCGTTCGTGATTCCGCAGGAAGTCTACGCGGCGTGGGACGCGAAGGAAGCCGGCACGCGCAGCGAGTCCGACTGGAACGCCGCGTTCGCGCAGTATCGCGCGAAGTATCCGACGGAAGCGGCCGAGTTCGAGCGCCGGATGGCCGGCAAGCTGCCTGCCGACTGGGCGCAGAAGGCCGCGGCGATCGTTGCCGGCGCGAACGAGCGCGCTGAAACGGTCGCGACCCGCAAGGCGTCGCAGCAGGCGATCGAAGGGCTGGCCGCGGCGCTGCCCGAGCTGCTCGGCGGCTCGGCCGACCTGACCGGCTCGAACCTGACCAACTGGAAGGCGTCGAAGGCCGTCCGTGCGAATCCGGAAGGCCCGGGCGTTCAGTGGGGCAACCACATCAACTACGGCGTGCGCGAATTCGGCATGAGCGCCGCGATCAACGGCCTCGCGCTGCACGGCGGCCACAAGCCGTTCGGCGGCACGTTCCTGACGTTCTCCGACTACAGCCGCAACGCGCTGCGCGTCGCCGCGCTGATGAAGGTGCCGTCGATCTTCGTGTTCACGCACGATTCGATCGGCCTCGGCGAGGACGGCCCGACGCACCAGTCGATCGAGCACGTGTCGAGCCTGCGCCTGATCCCGAACCACGACGTGTGGCGTCCGGCCGACACGGTCGAGACGGCCGTTGCATGGACCCACGCGGTCGCCGCGGATCGTCCGTCGAGCCTGATCTTCAGCCGCCAGAACCTCGCGTTCAACCCGCGCACCGATGCGCAGATCGCGAACATCGAGAAGGGCGGCTACGTGCTGAAGGACTGGGACGAGGAAATCGTCGCGCGCAAGATCATCCTGATCGCGACGGGCTCGGAAGTCGAACTCGCGATGAAGGCCGTCGAGCCGCTCGCGCAGCAGGGCGTCGCAGCGCGCGTCGTGTCGATGCCGGCGACGACGGTGTTCGACCGCCAGGACGCCGAGTACCGCGAGCGCGTGCTGCCGCACGGCGTGCGCCGCGTCGCGATCGAAGCGGGCGTGACGAGCTTCTGGCACAAGTACGTCGGCCTCGAGGGCGGCGTGGTCGGGATCGACACGTTCGGCGAATCGGCGCCGGCCGGCGTGCTGTTCAAGCACTTCGGCCTCACAGTCGAGCATGTGGTCGGGGCGGCGGAAGCGGCCACATTCACGGGAGAATGACGTCGACTTCCCGAGCTACCGGACGGGGAGCTTATGCCCGATGATAGCTGTCCGGCGGATCGCCGACCATACCATCCGCGAAAACGAGGCGGAGGTGAGTCTCGGTCGACATGATGAGCAGTCTTACTAGCGGCGCCGAAGCGCCAGTTAACTGAAATGACCAATACTCTCGATCAGCTGAAGCAATATACGACCGTTGTAGCCGACACCGGCGATTTCCAGCAACTTGCGCAGTACAAGCCGCGGGACGCCACCACGAATCCGTCGCTCATCCTGAAGGCGGTACAAAAGGATGCCTACCGACCGCTGCTTGAGAAATGCGTGCGCGACAGCAAGGATAAGACCACCGGGGCGATTATTGACAACCTGCTCATCACGTTTGGCTGCGAAATCCTGAAGATCATTCCCGGCCGGGTATCGACCGAAGTCGATGCGCGCCTCTCGTTTGACACGAAGGGCTCGATCGAAAAAGGACACGAACTCATCACGCTTTACGAAGCAGCTGGGATTGACCGCGAACGTGTACTGATCAAACTCGCGTCCACTTGGGAAGGCATTCGGGCCGCCGAAGCACTGCAGAAGGAAGGCGTAAATTGCAACATGACGCTGCTGTTCTCAACAGTGCAGGCGGCCGCCTGTGCTGAAGCCGGCGCCAAACTGATCTCACCGTTCGTTGGCCGCATCTACGACTGGTACAAACGGCAGGCTGGTAGTGATTGGGATGAAGTGAAAAGCGGTGGCGAGAATGATCCCGGTGTGCAGTCGGTGCGTCGCATTTACGCGTACTACAAGAAGTTTGGCTATCAGACTGAAGTGATGGGAGCGAGCTTCCGCACGGTCAGCCAGATTCTCGAACTCGCTGGGTGCGACCTGCTGACAATCAGCCCGGACCTACTGCAAAAGCTCCGCGACAGTACTGACACCGTTGAGCGGAAACTCACGCCCGACATGGCGTCGCATGAAATTCTCGAGCGCGTCGCAGTCGATGAGCCAGCATTCCGCTATCAACTCAACGACGACGCAATGGCGACTGAGAAGCTTGCCGAGGGCATTCGCGCATTCGCGGCTGATGCTATCAAGCTCGAAAAACTCGTCGACGAATTGCGTTGAATCACGCAACCGGCGTCCAATCGTTACTGTCGAAAGGGAAGCTGGTTGGATGCTACCTCTCATCTCCTGGGGTGAATGCGCTGCGAGAGGCGTAGTTTTGCGATGCCCGAGAGGGCATCGTTTTTTTTTGTGGAGAGCGGTCTGATTGGCGAGAGACGCATATAACCGGAACAAGAAGTTTCGGCGGATCTATTGACCATCCCGAGAATGTCGAGCAGTTGTGGCTTTGCTTCGCTTTTCATCGGATGCCAGCGGCCGGTTGTCTTCACATCTAACGCACAAACCTTCGTGTGACTATTTGAATGTTCACTGAAATGCAATCTGGCTTCACTTTTGTTCTTTTCGGCGGAACTGGCGATCTGGCGATGCGCAAGATCCTGCCAGCACTGTATGAAGCGCACCGTGCAGGAATGCTGGCACCCAGGGGCAAGATCGTCGCCGCTGCGCGACGCGAGGAAGATAGGAATCGCTATCTCCTGTGGGTCAATGAGCATGTGAAGTCACACATTGCGAAGAGCGGCATCGACGAAAGTGCATGGTCGAGTTTTCTCGAGCGCATCGAGTACGTGAAGCTCGATCTCGGCAAGCCCGAAGACTTCGTGATGCTGCGCGATGCGATGCGAGATCTGCCGGGCACGCGAGTATTCTATTTGGCGACTGGCCCGTCGCTGTTTGTACCGATTTGCCGCGCGCTTGCGTCCGTGGGACTGAACGAGAACGCGCGCATTGTGCTCGAAAAGCCACTAGGCTACGACCTACGTTCGTCGAACGCGATTAACGATGAAGTAGGCAAAATTTTCGCCGAAGAACAGATCTACCGTATCGACCACTACCTCGGCAAAGAGCCCGTGCAGAACCTGCTGGCGTTGCGCTTCGGCAATGCGCTCTTTGAGCCACTGTGGCGCCGGGAGTGGGTCGAGAGCATCCAGATAACGATTGCCGAAGAACTCGGCGTGGAAGCCCGCGGCGGCTTCTACGACAATACGGGTGCGCTGCGCGACATGGTTCAGAACCATCTTCTGCAGTTGCTTTCGATTGTCGCGATGGAACCACCGCATTCGATGGATTCCGATTCTGTTCGCGATGAAAAGCTTCGGGTGCTGCGTGCGCTGAAGCCGATCGAACGGCACGACATCAGGAAGGTCGCCGTACGTGGTCAATATCATGCGGGCGTCATTCGCGGGGCGTCGGTGCCTGCGTATGCGACTGAGCTTGGCGTGAACCCGGACAGCGCAACGGAAACCTTCGTCGCGCTGAAGGTCGAGATCGAGAACTGGCGTTGGGCGGGTGTGCCGTTCTTCTTGCGCACGGGCAAGCGGCTGGCTGATCGCGTTGCGGAAATCGTCGTGAACTTTCGTCCGGTGCCCCATTCGGCGCTAGGTGCGTCGGCCTTGCGTCCGGGGGCGAACCGTCTCGTGATTCGGCTGCAGCCGAACGAAACGATCCGTCTGTATTGCCTCGCGAAGAAACCGGGGGAAGGAATGAATTTGTCGGGCGTGCATCTCGATCTCGCATTCGACCAATTCTTCAAGGATGGTCAGATGGAGGCGTACCAGCGCCTGCTGCTCGACGTGATCAACGGACGCCTCGCGCTGTTTGTGCGCCGCGATGAGCAGGAAGCGGCATGGCGCTGGGTTGAGCCGATCCTCAATGAATGGGCCGCTTCGGGCAAGCCGAAGCCTTATGCGGCAGGGACGTGGGGGCCCGCAGCAGCGAGTGCGATGCTGGCGCAGCACGGCACTTTCTGGCTGGAGGAAGAAAACTGACGAAGGTCGAAGGTATTGCAATCTCGACGTGCCATCGGTCCGTGAAGTCTTCGGACCGTCGGCCGTCCATATGTGCATCACCGTTCGCTCTGCAGCATGAGGCCAGTTCGAATAGATGAGCTGCCTAACCTTTGGATCGTCGACATTCAATTTGGGCATCGCGACAAACCAAGTCGCGTTTGCCGGCGGACCGGTCGCCGCGCACAAGTGTAGACACGCCTTTCACATCACAATCCCACAGCTGGCAACGACTACGCCGCGGAGTTGAGGGCGTCGCTTCCCTTGCTCTCTTCGCAGCTTGCGGCGCTGACGCCTGGCACCAGCGTGTCCTTCGTGTAGAGGCCCCAGAAACGGCCTGCAAATTCCAATGCAAGGCACCAGCACACACTTGTGCGTTCCGATAATCGAAACTTCGTACCAATTTTAGTCGCGGTGACGTCTGAATGTCAATCGGTAGAAAAGTGCTACTCACGAAAAATTGATGATGCTAGGATCTATATATCCGAAACAATATTCTGATTTACGGAATGGCGCGGGGTATGAAGTATTTGCGAACTACATCACTGATCCCGGCGCTGCGTGAGCACGCGAACCTCTTCTTGCCCAGGCGTAACGCATGCGCGCCCGTGTGCGCGAACCCCAGTGCACCCAGCAGCGCCAGCTGCAGTGGGACGGCACGCCAGGGCGATGGGGCGCGGCATCTGACACCTCGTAATCGGGGTGCGCAGGCCACGGATTTATGAGGACACCAGATGAATGGCGACCTGACCACGGCACGTATGGGAAAACCTTCCTCAGCAGCTAACCTCAACGAAGGTCGGGTTTCACCGGAACCAAATATTCCTGAGACGGAATTTATAGTTCGTCTGAAGAATATCGACGTCCGATACCCGGGGCATCACGCGATCAAGAACGTCACACTCGATATTGCAAAGGGCGAAGTCGTTGCAATCGTTGGACCAAGTGGAGCAGGCAAGAGTACGTTGTTGCGCACCATCAATATGCTCGAGCAGCCTTCCTCGGGCACGCTCCGAGTCGGTGCTTTCAATTTTTCGCTTGATCATGCGCTCACTTCCGACCAGCTTCTACAGCTTCGTCGCGCAACGGGCATGGTTTTTCAATCATTCAATCTTTTCCCGCACATGACGGTGCGGAGAAATATTTCCCTTCCGCAAATGCGAGTGCTCGGTCGTTCGCGAATTCAGGCGGAGCAGCGTACCGAGGCGCTTCTTGAGCGAGTCCATCTCGCAAACAAAGCAGATTCCTATCCCGCAATGCTGTCCGGGGGTCAACAACAACGTATCGCGATTGCCCGCGCTTTGGCACTGGATCCAAGTGTGATGCTGTTTGATGAACCGACCTCGGCACTTGATCCGGAACTCGGATTGGAGGTATTGCAAGTGATGCGTGAACTGGCGGAAGACGGGATGACCATGATCGTCGTAACCCACGAGATCCATTTCGCCGCTGAGGTCGCGGATCGCATTGTCGTGATGGCGGACGGTGAAATTATCGAACAAGGCCCGCCTCAAGAGGTCTTGCGGAATCCATCTTCGCCACGTACCAAAAAGTTCTTCAGGGCAATCTTGGAGCGCAGCTCGTGATCGACATCCTCCTTCAGTTGCTCAAAGGGGTTCCGACCACCATTGGAATCACTTTAGGCTCCTTCAGCATCGGGGCTATCGGAGCGATTCCATTGGTGTTGATGCGTCGATCAAAATTGACGACTCCTCGTCTGCTGGCTCGAATGTATATCGATGTCGCGCGAGGGATTCCACCCCTTGTGTGGCTCTTCGTCATATTTTTTGGCGTCGGCACCGGTTTTGTCACGTTGAACTCGCTCGAAGCGTCCCTGATTGGATTGGGGATGGTTTCGGCCGCCTACCTGGCCGAGATTTATCGTGGTGGTTTTCTTGCGCTACCGCGAGGTCAACTTGGGGCAGGGACGGCGTTGGGGATGACTCAGTTCGATATCCTGCGCTTTGTCACGGCCCCGCAAGTTCTTCGCGTTTCGATCCCCCCGATGGCGACGTTTCTCGTGGGTCTTCTCAAGGATAGTGCAGTCGTATCGACCATCGGCGTGCGAGACACGATGATGTTTGCATCACAGCAAGCTCAAGCCACTGCCGGTGGATTTGCGCCGTTCATCATCGCCGCAGGTCTCTACATATTGATGTCCATTCCCGTAGCTTTCGTATCGCGGAAAATGGACGCAAAGCTGCGCGGGAGAATTTCACAATGATGCAAATGCTTTCTAGTTGGATCGAGTGGGCGCCAGGTCTGACAAAAGGTCTAATCATAAGCCTGAAGATGACAGGAATTGTCGCTCTGCTAGGGTTTCCTTTGGGACTCGTACTTGCGCTCCTTGCGTCCGCGAAAACTCGCGCTCTGCGATACATCTCTGTCGTACTTGTTGAGATTGGACGCGGGGCGCCTGCACTCGTGGTACTCCAAATGGTGTACTACGGGCTGCCGTCAGTCGGCTTGAATGTTGCCGCGTTCACGTCTGGTGCTATCGCGCTGTCATTGACGACTGGTGCATATACAAGTGAGATTCTTAGGGCGGGACTTAATGCTGTTCCAAAAGGAGAAATCGAGGCAGGACGTGCACTCGGGATGACCTATCCGGACGTCATGCGCTTTGTCGTTGTCCCACAAGGTCTCCTGGTTGCAGTTCCAGCCATGATGGGCTTCGCAATCCTGGTTTTCCAGATGACTGCGCTCACTTTTACGGTCTCGGTTACGGAGTTGCTTGCGCATGCGTACGAAATCGGCGCTGCATCATTTCGCTACTTCGACGTGTTGCTTCTCGCGGGGATTTTATACCTAGTGATTGTTATTCCTTTCGGGTGGATCGTCGAAAGAACGGAACGTCGTTTAAACAAGCATTTTGGTCAATAGGGTGTACTGCATGTTTGTCTGGAGTTTGTGATGGCGCAATCAAGAATTCCGCGAATCGAGCTGCTCCGATCCTTCAAGGCGGTTGTTGAGAGCAGGAATTTTTCGGCCGCGGCGGTCAATCTCAACGTCACTCAATCGGCAGTCAGTCACCGTATCAAACGCCTAGAAGACGAGCTTGGGATGGATCTCTTTCGTCGGTCGTCGCATGACGTAGTACTGACGGAAGCTGGTCGACTTCTCTTTCGCGATATTGATACTGCTCTTTCAGTTCTTGAAGCGGTATTTCGCGAGACTGGGCGCTACAAAGAAGCCGAAAGTTTGGAGATCGAGGTAGATCCGGCTTTCGCCACACGATGGCTGTCGGCCCGACTGAGGAAATTTACCGAAAGCCATCCTGCCACGAGGTTGCATATTCACCTCTCGGATAAGCGTGTGGAGTTCGCGGAAAAGACTGAACTAGCTGTTAAGTGGGGGCGAGGTCTCTGGAATGGCTATCGCTGTGAGCAGCTATTGAGTTTGACCTTCACTCCCATGTGTTCGGCAGATTACCTGCGAAGCCACAAACTGCATGATGTTGCCGACTTGCTGGACTGCACGTTGTTGCATGATCGAAATCATGACACGTGGAAATACTGGGCGAGAAGGGCGGGACTAGAGGAAGCGCGTGTCAGTTCTGGTCACGTTATCGCGGACACTGTTCTTCTAGAGCAAACGGCCATCGAAGGTCATGGAATCGCGTTGCACGCCTTGGAGCTTGCTGAAGTTGCAATAGCTCGGGGTGATCTCGTGCGGCCGTTTCCGGAGATTGCGATTCGAAGCCAGGAGTCGTACTACGTAGTCACGCGTTCAGATGCACGTTTAGGTCCAATGGCAAAGTCTTTCGTGTCGTGGCTCCATTCAGAAGCGGGAAGCAGCCTGGGTGATATGACGGTGACTAAAGCCCTGGGAAATTAAGAAACCTATATTGCGAAGATTTTTGCCGCGACATTCTGGCCATTTGGCGGAGTGATTTTTTGTTGTGGCGATCCGTAATGAACTTTTTATTGGAGAGTGAGATGAATGTCAAGAGTGGAGTACTCGCGCTTTCGGTGTTTTCGCTGGTCAATTTTGGTGTCGGTGCTCACGCCGCGGAAACCTGTAAGCCGCAACAGAATTTCTCTGTTATTAAATCGGGTGTTCTAACGGTTGCTCTTACGAATACGCCGCCATATTCGATGGAGAAGAGTGGGGTTTCGGGTATCGACGGTGATATCTTGCAGAAGTTCGCGAAGGATAATTGCCTTTCGATTGAGTATCAAATCTATAGTTATCCGGCAGCCATTTCTGCCGTTCAAACGAATCGCGCAGATGTTGCTCTTGGCGGCTTCTATCGCACTGTCGCGCGGGGGCAAGTTGTTTCTCTCAGCAATGCGGTCTACCTGGATCAAGTGGCTATCGAATCCAAGAAGGGGTATGACACAGTCGACTCGATGAAGGGCAAGCCGGTCGGGACGGTCCAAGGCTACTCCTGGGTCCCCGAACTGAACAATCTCTATGATGGCGCGCGTACCTACCCGAATTCACTAAATCTGGCTCAGGATGTTCAGGCGGGGCGTATCGAAGCAGGTGTCGAGGGTTTTGCTGCCGCAGTATTTTTGAATAAGGGCAACGACATTAAGGTAAAACTGCTTCATCCAGATCCTCGAGTCAAGTCATCTGTGATCGCGACCCAAGTAAGCTTCTTGATGCCGAAAGCTAATCCGTCCCTCACGACGGCAATGAATGCCGCACTTGATTCTTACCGGAAGGATGGGGTCTTGACATCTATTCTCGGACAGTACGGGATTCCTAAATCTGCCGCCGATGTTGGTGAAAACCGGCAGTACTGACGCTGTTCTGATTCATTGGCGCTGGGGGAGGAGAAAGTTGTATGCCGCGGCATCCAGTTCAAATGACTCTCTGGCGCACGCTCCTTGTGCGTTTGCTTCATAGTCCTGAGGGTTGCGTCTTCTTGATTGTTCAGATGGGCACGGGTATCGCATGAACCGAGATGGCGTTGATGTCCCGCAACGACGCCATCAGACTCGTGCCGGAGATGATCGAAGTCGTGCGGCAACGTAAGACGGAATTGCCTCTCTCGAGGTAGAAGCCGCGTACGGTCGCGACGGCCGAACGAGTGAGCCCGATACCGTGAACGGTATCGGGACGGCTCTATCATGACCGCTTGTCATAGTCAGCATGTTGAACTTTTGCTTCCACCGATAGGTAGCGTCGGCAATACTTTCCACGGACGCTTCTAGCGACGACAACCAAACTCAGGGGATTTCACATGACTGCACTTTGCACAGCCACTGCTTCGCACAACGTCAAAGACGAGGTGCAATTGCGCCAAGAACTCGCGGCAGCTTTCCGTCTCGCAGTACGTAACGACTGGCACGAAAGCGTCGCGAACCATTTCAGCCTTGCTGTCTCGCCGGATGGAAAGCGATTCTTGATGAACCCGCGCTGGAAGCATTTCTCGCGAATCAAGGCGTCCGATCTCCTTCTGCTGGATGCAGAAGATCCGACCACCATGGAACGTGAAGATGCACCTGACCCCTCCGCATGGGCAATTCACGGACGCATCCATGCGGCCTGCCCTGAAGCTCGCTGTATCCTGCATGCACACTCTACCTATGGCACGGTGCTTGCCAGTTTGGCCGATCCGGAGATCAAACCGATTGATCAGAACACGGCCCGTTTTTTCAATCGCACGGCAATCGACCTCGAGTTTGGTGGCGTAGCCGATGATGAGGATGAAGCCAACCGGCTCGTGCGAGCCCTCGGCAACAAGAAATCCATGATCATGGGGAACCACGGCGTAATCGTCACGGCAGCAACCGTAGCGGAAGCTTATGACGAGCTGTACTTTCTCGAGAAGTCGTGCAGAACACTCGTACTGGCATACTCGACGAACAAGCCACTGAATGTCATGTCCGACGCGCTTGCGGAAAAGGTGGCCACGGAATGGGGGGACTACCGCGAGATGGCCTTCGCGCACTTTGCAGAAATGCGAGTGATTCTCGATGAGGAAGAGCCGTCCTACGCAGATTAATTAAACCGTCTTCAGCGTGACTCGGTGTGTGACACCGAATATCAGTTTTGTGGGATCGAGGAGGCACTGTGGTGCGAGCACTAATTCTGGAAGATGATTGCAAGATTTATAAGGACATCCTCTCGGAGGCCATTCCGAATCTAAGCATCATCGCGTCACCATCCGCTGCAGACTTGGAAGACGCTGCCCGTTCGTGCGACATCTGGCTCGGGCAGCCAAATCTCTTGGTACCTCTCCTCAGGACGGTACCGCCGCCGCGATGGATACAGTCGACCTGGGCAGGCGTCGAGCCCTTTTTGGCGCCAGACATGCCACGCAATTACATCCTGACAAGGGCTGTAGGCGTGTTTGGACAGTCGATGGCAGAGTATGTCCTCTCGTACATGCTTGCCCACGAACGCCAGCATCTGGAGAGAATGGACTCACAGGTGCGCAAGGTTTGGGACGCGCGCAGACCGGGAGCCCTTGTCGGGAAATCGGTTCTGATTGTTGGGTCCGGCGATATCGGAACTGGCGTCGCCCGCTTTCTCAAGCCCTTTGGAGTGTATCTCCGCGGCATTTCGCGTGTGCTGGAACCTATCGAGCCGTTCGACTCAGTTCATGATATCTCTGAGTTCGCGTTGCTAGTAAGCAAGTCCGATTACGTGATCAACCTTCTGCCGGATAGTACCGAAACGAGAGGCATATACAATCGAGAACTCTTTCAGAAGTTCAAGCCGGGCAGTGTGTTTATCAACTCGGGAAGAGGAAGTGCTGTCGTTGAAGAGGATTTGGTGGAAGCCCTGAACGAGGGGTTAGTCGCACAAGCAGTAATTGATGTATGTCAGTGCGAACCCCTCGATCAGGATTCACCCCTGTGGTCGACGCCGAGGCTAATTTTGACTGGACATACGGCAGCACCGAGCGCTCCGGCGGGGGTAGCCCGTTTGTTCGAGAACAATCTGGAGCGACTCCTCGATGGCGAGAAATTGCTTGGCGAGGTCGAGCTAGGCTGATTTTAGCGGTCGATCTGTTGCAAAGTAGGCGTGCACACAACCGTTGATTAGGTGTGTACGTCTGCCTTCCCGGGGGGCAACACTTCATAGTGTTTTTTTTGCGGGGCATCCGCCGTGTTTGCATAGCGCGATCGATATCCACGCGCGTTGGGCAGATCGCTGGTCTCGGGGAAACCAAAGCGCTGGCAATCCAAAAGAATCGTCCACCATCGTGTCGAACCGACGCTGAACGGTCTCGAATGTTCGCCGGCGGGACCATTGCGTTGGCAGACGATGATCCGATGTGCGCACGGCAGCTCGAGGAATCTCGGCTATTCTTATCAGGGGCATTGGGCAGAGGCTCAGAATTGGCAGGGGCCGCGAAAACCTGCGTCAATGCGGGCCCGTTCGAGAACCTACTTATGTTCCAGTCTTGCTGACAAGGCTACCGAAATTCGCTGAGCCGCGATCTTCAAGATCTGCTCGTGCTCATCGCGTTTGTCACCCAACAATGAGGCGACGCCGCCCGTGACGGCGACACTGAAAATCACGCCAACATCAGGTAAATGAATCGGATAGGCCAGTCCGCCGAAGCCCTGATAATCCTCCCCGTCGCAGACCGAGACTCCTCCTTGTCGGATCGCTGCGAGTTCAGCGAACAGCGTATCAAGGTCCACAATTGTTTTGTCAGTCAGCCGTGGCAGCGGGTACGGCAAGATCCTTCGTACGAGAGCCGGATCCTGGAACGCAAGGATAGCCTTCGCTGAGGAGGCAGCATGCAGAGCCAATAGCCTGCCAGGCACGACGTATCCGCTGGCCGGATTGTCGGGAGTGACCATTGCGACCGAGCGGACTTTCAGATCCTCGAACTTTGCAACGAAACACGTTTGACCAGTCCGCTCAGCCACTTCCGCGAGCACGGCACGGGTCACGTTTTCAATCCAGTCTGCGTCGGCGCTCGTGTACAGCAGTCTTCTTACCCTGGATCCGGTGACGTACAGCAGCGGGCCTGCCGGGCTTGGCTCCAGAACCCTACTGTCGAGCAGGCCGCGCAAGAGGCGATGCACGGTCGGCTTCGGAAGTCCGGCGATTTCGGAAATCTGAGCGAGACCAATACCTGACGGGAACGCTGATACCACCTCAAGGATACGGAAGTATCGATCCAGCGGTTTGTCCTCGACTTTCTCAGTCTGCGTCGTAGTATCTGACATGGGTGATTTTGGACCGTATTTCGGAACAACTTGGCAATTATGCCAAGACTGCATCGGCCGTGCACGGCTTAGCCTACGGTCAGCGCGTCCACATGCTATATCTTTGTCCAGGCAGCGTTAGCCGCCGATCCAGAAGTGAGTGCCAGGTTCGCTGCCCTGAAGACTGGTAGCGCTTTCGCGCGCGGCAAGAATATTCAGAACCGGGACGTCGTGTTTGGCGAAAAGTGACTCTGGGACGTACGGAGCTTCGTTATGCGCCGGTGCTAGGTCAATCGCGCTCGAACTTGTGGAAACTCGAGCCCGACGCGATGTCGAACGCGAAATCTTACAGATTGCGGAGGGTTAGCGCGCCAATCTGGACAGGTATGGCAAGCCGCAAACGGACATCCGCGCGATGGGATAGTCGGTGGCCACACCACAAGGCGCGACATGTTCGGCTCAATCAATCGACGGATTGATAGCGTACGCGAGCAGTGCGGTGGAAAGTTCGGGGGCACGTCACTGTGGGAGCGCCATCGTGACGTGCCGCGACATCTCACACTTGCAGGTACTTCGGCGTGTTACGCAAGGATTGTGTGGGATTGTTCGCGCATGAATTGCGGCAGGTAGTTCGGACCAAGGCCGCCCTTCGACGTCACGCCGGATCCCTTCCACCCGCAGAAGCTCTGTACGCCAGGCCATGCGCCGGTAGTCGCGCCGCTCGGGCGATTGGCATAGAGCGCACCGGCCTGTGCCGTGTTCAGGAATTGCTCAAGTTCGGCCTGATCCTCCGTGAAGATGCCTGCAGACAAGCCGTACTTGACATCGTTTCCTTCTGCAATCGCCTCGTCGAGTACACGGAAAGTGCGCAACGCGAGAAACGGCATGAACTGCTCATCCTTTGTCAGGAAGTGGCCTTTTTCGACCTGCACGAGCGTGGGTTCAAAATAATGGCCACCAGCGAGTTCTGCCGAAACGTCGGCCCGCTTGCCGCCGAACACCAGGCTGTTTTCAGCGGCGGTGACTTCGAACGCACGTTCCATACGTTGGGCGGCGGCGGCGTTATAGACAGGGCCAAGGAACGTGCTGCGACTCTCGGGATTGCCGATCACGAGCTTTTCGGTGTATGCCTGGAGACGTTTGACGAACTCATCCTTGATCGACTCGTCGACGTAGACGACCGAGCATGCGCTGCATTTCTGTCCCTGAAGTCCGAACGCGGAACGTGCGACGCCTTGTGCTGCCTTGTCGAGGTCAGCATTCTTCGTCACATAGGCCGGATTTTTGCCGCCCATTTCAGCAATGACCGGCTTCGCGTACCGGCCCGCATTGACGGACCGAAAAATATGCATCCCCGTGTCGTAGGAGCCAGTGAACGCGACACCAGCAATTCCTGGATGCTCGATCAGCGACTTGCCCGTCTCGTTGCCGCCGGCCAACAAATTGGCAACGCCCGGCGGCAATCCGGCTTCGGTCAGCGAATCCATGATGATCCGGGCTGTCAGCGAACACCCTTCGGAAGGCTTCATGACCACGGTGTTGCCTGTGACAAGTGCACCGGTCGTCATGCCAATCAGAAGCGCCGAAGGATAATTGAATGGCGAGATTACTGCGAACACACCGAGAGGACGCAGAATGCTGACAGTGCTTTCGTTCGGAAACACGCGGTTGAGCGGAGTCGTGTACCCGTCATGACGCTCGATCTCGGCGCAATAATACGACACCATGTCAATCACTTCGTCTGCTTCGCCGAGCGCCTCGGTTCGCGACTTGCCGACTTCCAGCAGTGCCGCGATCGCGAGATCGTACTTTTTGGCCTCGAGTACCTTTGCCCAGCGCCGAAGGATTTCGACGCGCTTCTTCCAGCCCATCTCGTTCCAGGCGGGGAAGGCGTGTTGCGCGACGCGTACGGCCTCGTCGACGGCGGCCGCGGATGCCGCGACAAAGTTTCCGAGATCGGTTTTTCCGTCGATGGGACTTTGCACGGTAAAGAAAGCGCCATCCGAATTCTCATGTCCGCCGATAACGTTCGCGTGCGTGCGTCCAAGAATGGCTTGCTTGAATTCCGGGATCCTCAGGTCCAGAAAGTCGTGGAGAGCGGTCAGATCTACGCCAGTGTTTGCATAGGTGACACGGGGAAAGTTTTCGGTATTGACCATGAATCCTCCAAGAGTGATGTCTAGTTAGGACGCTATAGCGCCGGAAGGGGTGCGTGAGTCGAGTGTTTGCCAGTAGCGCGTGACCATGGGCACGAACCAGGGGCGCCCGCTATAGAACGGGAGCGAATGGAACGATTTGTCCGCGAAGATGCTCGCGGCTTCTCGTTGTCCGAGTACAGCTTGTCCAAGCTTGGTGCCGAGATAGGTACCCATCGGAACGCCGACAAAGCAGTAGCCGGCGGCGAAGTAGATGCCGTTATGGCAGCCCATGTGCGGGAATAGATCGAATGTCGCGGCACATTTACCGGTCCATACGCTGTCGAGTTCGGCCTGAGCGAGTGACGGCACCAGTGTCCCCAGCATTTTTTGCAGTCTCTCGCCCTTGACTTGCAGATCCTCCGGCGCCGACCCAGTCAGGCCTCCAAACAGGACACGCGTGCCGTCTGGTGAGGGGCGGATGAAGAGTGCGTTGTGATTCGAATCGATCGCAACTTTGCCGCCTGGGATCGCGCGAGACATTCCTTCCGGCGACAGAGCCTTAGTCGCGACCATGAAGGCATCGAACGGGATCAATCGTCTGTCGAGCCATGGGAGTAGGCCCCGTGTATAGCCATTCGTCCCAAGCACCACGTCCTGGCACTGGATCTCACCTCTGTTCGTCGAAACTTTGAAGGCACCTTGTTGCCCGCGCACGGAGATGACTTTCGTGAAGCCAATCAGTGTCGCACCCGCGGACTCCGCAGCTCGGATCAATCCTGTGTGATAGAGACCGGGATGCAATCCGCCAAGGCCGTGGATGATTGCGCCACCTGCGTATTTGTCGGTCGCGAGTTCGTTCGGAACCTCCGATCGAGAGACCGGCGTGAATTCGAACCCCATGTGTTGGCGCTGGATTTCGAGATCCCGGAGCATTGACGACAGGTGGGCGTCTGTTGCACATGGCATGAAGCGGCCATTGGTCCGCATCAGGCATTCGATGCCTTCTTCCTCGATTCGGGCCTCGACTGAGCGGGCTGCAGCGTCAAGTTCTCCGTAAAGACGCTTTGCAAATCCTAGCCCGTTCTTCCTCTCGATTGTCTCGAAGCTGTGCTTGAACGCCCGGCTCACGAAGCCGGCGTTGCGCGTGCTCGCCCCATGTCCCAGTGCCTCGGCATCCAGAACCACGACCGATCGGCCGCCGCGGGCGATCGTAATTGCGGTGTTCAGGCCGGTAATCCCCGACCCGATCACGACTGCGTCGGCGGTGAGTGGTACGTCACGCATGCATTCGGCAGCAGTGGGGCGAGGTGCCGCCTGCCACCAGTAAGGTGAATCGTGTTGCGAATCCGGGTACGGACGATCTGTCCCCTGCAATAGTGAAAATCCTAGCATTGTGTCCTCATGCGTTCCGATAATCGGAATAGCGTGTCGATTTTATGCAGTGTAGGGTGGTGGGAATCCGCTTGTCAATCAGCAAAAAGACGCTTTTGAACAAAAAACGGTAGGTGCTATGATCTCCACATCCGAAACGTTATTCCGATTATCGGAACAGGAGATGACATGAAGTATCCCTCGCCTTCGTCGGTTTCGCAGGCCCTCCACGAACGCGCCAAGCAGTTACTGCCGGGTGGCAACACTCGCACGACGGTGTACATGAAGCCGTATCCGATCTATGCGTACCGTGGCGCCGGTTGTAGGGTGTGGGACGTGGACGGCGATGAGCGCATCGATTGCATCAACAACTTCACGTCGCAGATCCATGGCTATGCACACCCGGTCGTGAACGAAGTCGTGCGCAAGCAACTGGAACACGGAACTTGCTTTGGTCTGCCGACGGAATCGGAAATCGAACTGGCCGAGATCCTCGTCGAGCGTGTCGAATCGGTCGAGACTGTCCGATTCACAAACTCGGGAACTGAGGCCGTGATGATGGCAATGAAGGCCGCACGGGCTTTCACTGGCCGTCCGAAGATTGCGAAAGTGGAGGGGGCATACCATGGCTCTTATGACTATGCCGAGGTAAGCCTCGATTCAGGGCCGAATAACTGGGGCGCTGCTGACCCAACTTCGATTCCTTATGCACAAGGAACGCCGGCGGGAGTGACGAACGACGTGGTGGTGCTGCCGTTCAACGATCCTGCTGCGGCTACGCGAATCATTCGAGAGCACAAGGACGAGTTGGCAGCGGTGCTCGTTGATCCGATGCCGAATCGCGCCGGCCTCGTGCCGGCGACTGAGGAATACATTCGTGCACTGCGCACTGCATCGACAGAGGTCGGTGCACTTCTGATTTTTGATGAAGTCATCTCTTTCCGCCTGTCGTATGCCGGCGCGCAGCCACTCTGGAAAGTCCAGGCTGACCTGACGACCTTCGGAAAGGTCATCGGCGGCGGCTTTCCTGTGGGGGCTATCGGTGGACGTCGCGATGTGATGTCGGTCTTCGATCCTTCCAACGGCAAGCCGGCGTTGCCACATGGCGGCACGTTCTCTGCCAATCCGATTTCCATGCTCGCGGGGGCTGCAGCGCTGAAACTGCTCGACGACGCAAGCTTTGCGCGACTTGATGCGATTGGAGACCGAGTACGGGCGGGCATCAACCAGGCATTCGCGAAGCATGGTGTGCAAGGGAAAGCCGTTGGTGGCGGATCGTTATTGAAGGTGCATTTCACGTCGCGTCCAGTGGTCGACTACCGCAGTGCCTTCCCGCTCCCCGCCGAGGCGACCGCACTCAATACCTTCAACCTTGGTCTGTTGAATCGCGGCGTCTTGTCGGCCAGTTATGGACTCATGGCGCTCTCAACGCCTATGACGGATGCCGACATCGATCACATCATCAATGCAGCAACCGACGCGATCGGCGATGTCGCGCAGCTGAGCTAGTTTGGCCGGTGTTCGCCAGTACTGCGTCATGACAATGGATCGGTACTGACTGTAATTGAAACACTCGTGCCGCATCGGCAAGTCGGGAATTTGTTCACTAGGACGGCTGGCCGAATTGAGCTTCGCCCTAATGCACGTACAGGAAAGAGAGATGCGAAACGCAGATATAACCCTCCAGGTCGACGAGGTCCATAAAAGCTACGGTAACCATGAGGTTCTCCGTGGAATTTCGATGAAGGCAAAGAAAGGTGATGTCGTTTCTTTAATCGGCTCATCCGGATCCGGGAAAAGTACTTTTTTGCGTTGCATCAATTTCTTGGAGACCCCAGATTCAGGGCGCTTTGTCATTAACAATGAAGAGATCCATGTAACTCGGGGGCACGATGGAAAGCCCCACGGGCTGAACATGCGGAAGATCGAACACATCCGCCGGCGACTGGGAATGGTCTTTCAAAGCTTCAATTTGTGGCCTCATATGACGGTTTTGCAAAACGTGATCGAGGCGCCAGTTCACGTCCTGAAAATGGATCGAAAGGAAGCGATCGCTCGGGGTGAGGCTCTCCTTCAAAAGGTTGGTCTCTACGACAAGCGGAACCAGTATCCGATTTTTCTTTCGGGCGGCCAACAGCAGCGAGTATCCATTGCGCGCGCTCTCTGTATGGACCCGAATGTGATGCTCTTCGATGAGCCGACTTCGGCGCTGGATCCCGAACTTGTCGGAGAGGTTCTGAAGGTAATTCGCCAGCTTGTCGACGAAGGTCGCACCATGGTTTTGGTGACCCATGAAATGAGGTTTGCTCGTGAAGTATCTAACCATGTCATGTTTCTTCACCACGGTCAGGTGGTGGAAGAGGGGCCGCCTGCACGCGTATTCGGTGATCCGACGAATTCCCGATGTAAGGAATTCGTGAGTTCGGTGCATCATTAATTATCGATCTATGTATTTGTCGATATGTGAATTTATGGATTGATTCGAATGCGAGGGGGAAATTGTATTTTGCGTCTCGTTGCGGTGGGTTGGTGTGGCTTGTGATGAAGGAAAATTCGCAAAGATCTTTTGATTGTAAAATTTAACAATCGGTTGGGTGATAAATAAATCTGCGGTTTGAAATCGATAGGAGTCGATCATGAAAAAATTTGCTGTGTTGGCTGCCACTTTCTTTTGTGTATTTCTGGCTAATGGAAGCGCATTTGCCGATCTTCGCTTTGGTGTGATGAACGAGCCGTACGCCCCGTTCTTTAAGCAAGATGCTTCTGGAAAATGGGAAGGTTGGGAAATTGATATGATGAACGCTGTCTGTGCGCAAATGAAGGAGAAGTGCACGATCGTTCCGATTTCTTGGGATGGATTGATTCCCGCGCTTCAATCGAAGAAAATTGATGTTATCTGGTCTTCGATGACGATCACGGGCAAGCGTGAAAAGGTGATCGATTTTACCGATAAATACTACAATACGGGTGCGATGCTGATCGGGTCTAAAGGTGTGAAAAGTGGCGTCGCACCGGCCGACCTCGCAGGAAAAACCATCGCAACTCAAGTTTCCTCGATCCAATCTGACTATTTCAAGAAATACTTCGCTGATAAATCGAAAGAGAAGACTTATCAAACCGTGGAAGAGATGTACCAAGATCTCTCGGCCGGACGGGTGGATTATGTCTTTTCGGATGGAACCTCGCTTCTGGAGTTTCTGAAGACTGATTTTGGCAAGGGATGCTGTGCGGTTGCTGGATCGGTAAAGGACGATCAGGCCATTCTGGGTAAGGGTGTCGGCGGTGGCGTTCGGAAATCTGATGGCACCCTGAAGAACAAGATCAACGCGGCAATCAAGGCGATTCGCAGCGATGGCGAGTATATGGCTATCTCCAAGAAGTACTTTGACTACGATCCGTACGTGCAGTAATTGAGAAAAGTGGGCGCCCGCGTCATGTGCTTCTGTTAGCTGATGACGCGGGAATCGAGCAGGCAGCATCGTGGATTTTTGAATCTTATGGATCTGGTATCTCTAATTCGGCTCTTCTCGCCCTTTCCCCCAGGTTGGGGAGGTATGCTACTTAGCGGTGCGGCCACTACACTGGCAATCGCGTTCGGGGGGTATATAACTGGCACCGTGATCGGTTTGCTAGGTGCCATGGGAAAACTCCACGGAGGCCGTGCTGTTCGCTTTTGTTTTGACAGCTACACCGTCATTGTTAGAGCTGTCCCGGAACTGGTTCTGATTGTTAGCTTGTTTTATGCGGGGACGGATGGGCTAAATGAGCTCCTCGCCTTATTTGGTCTACCACCTGCGGACCTCAATGGGTTTGCAGCTGCGATTATTGTCCTGGGAATTGTTCAGGGGGCTTATGCCACTGAGGTGATCCGGGGTGCGATTTTGGCAATTCCGGCCGGTCAGATCGAAGCAGCCAAGGCTTGCGGAATGCCAGCTTGGACTCGCTTTCGTCGCATTACATTCCCTTCCATGGTGCCCAATGCCCTTCCGGGGCTCGCCAATCAGTGGATGTCGATCACGAAGAACACTGCATTGATCGCGGTGGTTGGTTATCAAGAATTGTCGCTTGCGACTCTTGTCGCGGCGGGCAGCACGAAGCATTACTTCGCATTCTTCCTGGTGTCCGGTGCTATCTATTTGGCCATCACATTGGTTTCAAATGTTATTTTTTCGAGGCTGGACAAACGCTTCCGAGTCGGTCAGCGCCGATCATGAGCCATTTTTTGAATCTTCCGTAAACTTTTGCGTGCTCGGGTGGGCCTCATGGATTTTTCTTGGATTTATGATTATTCGACGATTCTTGTCGACGGATTCGTTCAAACTCTCTTACTGCTTGTCCTGTCCGTTTTGATTGGTTTCGCGTTGGCCATCGGTCTAGCCTTGGCACAACTGACTAAGTGGAAGTTGTTTTCTTTGCCGGCAGGATGGTTTTGCACGACGTTTCGCGGAACACCACTTCTGCTTCAACTATGGTTTTTGTACTACGGTGTCGGATCGCTGCTGCCGTCGATACCTGGTATTCGAACCAGCATTTTATGGCCGGTACTTCGAGATGGGTTTACGTTTGCCGTCATTGCGTTCTCACTTAATCTCGCAGCATATCTGGCAGAGATCCTTAGAGGGGCGCTCCTGAGTGTGCCGCGCGGCGAGCTGGAAGCAGCACAGGCCTGTGGAATGAATTATGTGCTTGTCGCTCGCAGAGTGTGGATGCCACGTGCATTTCGGCTAGCTATCCCGTCGATCGCTGGTGAGATTGTTTCCCAGCTCAAAGCAACGCCTCTTGCATTCACGGTTACGGTGATGGATCTTTATGGTGCGGTGTATAAAATCAGGCAGGACACGTTTCTGGTATATGAGCCGCTCGCCCTTGTTACGATCGTATATGTTCTGATGGCTGGGATGATAGCCAAGATTTTTAAAATCGTTGAAAATCAGGTTCCATCGCGACGGTAATTTCCAGGTGAAAAATCTGGTGAAACGCGGGTGTGATTCACTCATCTCATAAAATTGAACTAAATTTGTAAGGTTAGATATGTCGAGCGATGTCTATGGGTCGAACCAGAACTATGAGTGGTTCAGGGCGAAAGCAAAGCGTCGGCTTCCGAAAGGTATTTTCGAGTATATCGATCGCGGTGCTGAGGATGAGGTTGCTCTGGCATACAACAGGCGACAGTTCGAGAGTATAAAATTGCTGCCTCGTGTGCTGAATGATGTATCGACGCGCTCATTAAAAACGACGGTTTTCGGCCGCGAGCAAAGTATGCCGACCATTGTCTCGCCGACCGCCTGTGCAGGGTTGGGTTGGTACAAAGGCGAGATCGAGTTAGCGAAGGCGGCTGCACAAACCGGAATTCCGTTTTGTGCGGCAACTGAGGCTATCACTTCGGTTGAAGAAATCGCCGATACTGCGAAGGGGAACGTATGGTTTCAGCTCTATGTCTGGGAGGACCGCAAACTCACTCTCGAATTACTTGATCGCGCGATGGGTGCCGGGGTCGAGACGCTTGTCGTGACGTCAGATACTGCCGTATATCCGAAGCGCGAATACAACTATAAAAACGGCTTTGATATGCCGATGCGATACACATTGCCGGCGATTTTGGACATTCTGAGGCATCCAGGGTGGCTTTTTGGGGTGCTGGCGCGCTATTGGATGAGCGAAGGCATGCCTGCCAATGCAAATTATCCGGCGGAATTCAGGAATACCATAATTAAAGCGAAGGCGGATCAGAGGGTAAATATTACTCCCTCTTTAAATTGGGAAGACATTTCTCAGTTGCGGCGATACTGGAAGGGAAATTTAATCATCAAGGGTGTCCTTCATCCTGAAACGGCTTTGGCCGCAGCTTCGTCGGGAGCCGACGGAATTATTGTGTCGAATCATGGAGGGCGTTTGCTTGATAGCGCTGTCGCCCCGGCTGACATCCTTCCACAAATCGTGGATTTAGTCGGCCATAAGCTTACGGTACTTGCAGATAGCGGCATTCGTCGGGGCAGTGATGTAGTGAAACTCTTGGCTCTCGGTGCACAGGCCGTCTTGGTTGGGCGCGCATTCTTGTTTGGCACTGTTGCGGGTGGCGCACAGGGCGCTGCCGATGCGATGCACATGTTAAAGGACGAGATCGAACGCACAATGGGTTATTTGGGGTGTCGTTCAATAGATGAAATTGGTCCAGATTTGCTTCTGAGTAGTTTTTCAAACACCGTTCGAAATCTAATTAGGCGGCAATCGACTGCGATGATTGATGCATAGCTTGATTGTGTTTTCTATTGATGGTATTTTGGGGTGTGGGTGGTACTAACGGTTCTGAATGCTATTAAATATGTGCTGCGAAGAGAGAGAAAGCGGATCATTTAATTGAGTTTTTTGTCGAAGCGATCGATCCGGACCAGATCACTATCTGGCGTGACGTTCTCGGTCACCCAGAGCTCGCGCTCGAGGAACTTTGAAGTAGTCCCATTCCGTCCGGGCGGTTCACGAGAATTGGGATTGAGGACCGGATCAAGGTTGGGCGCGCAGGCGCGCTAGGTACGGTTGACTCCGGTCAGACTTGTGCGACTTTGCTGTTGCGTGCGGATCATGTCGTTCGCCGAGTCTCGGGCTCTCTTGGGAGAGGACTTCGCCTTGCTTGGCGAGCTCGTACCGACCATTTTGCTTGGTGTCGGTTCAACGACACCGGACCGGAAATCCGGAATTCATAAATCCGGTTATCAACCAGATGAAAGATGTATTCGGATAAGGGCAATGAGCTTGGTAGTGGTACGCGTAGAGCGTCACGTCAGAAGGTGTGGCGCAGCATTATCCTGCGCGCCTAGACGAATCTATGTGAATTCAGTTTTTATGCTGGTGAATATAGATGTGTGTATATCAAATTTTCTTGAAATAAGGAACCTCCGATGACTGTAACTCGCTATGAAACCGATGCGCTGATGAGCCAAGCGGTAATCCATAACGGAACCGTGTATTTGTCCGGACAAGTGGGCGAACTCGGCCAAGATGTCGCGGTTCAGACGAAGCAGGCTTTGGAGCAGGTGGACAGACTCCTTAGGCTTTCGGGAACTAGCAAGGAGAAGGTGTTGTACGCGCAGGTGTGGCTCGCTGACATCGGAGATTTTGAAACGATGAATGCAGTGTGGGAAGGCTGGGTGTCTCGTGGTCATGCACCCGCGCGAGCCACCGGGCAGTCTGCTTTGGCGGCTCCGGGGTACCTGGTGGAAGTGACGGTTGTCGCCGCACTCTAAATCGATGCAGGCACCGAAAGCTGCTTCTTCCAGCTACTTTGATGCTCGATAGAAATTGAGTTGCGCTGGCTGGAATCTGGCCAGCAGTTGCAAAACCGACTCGATTGCGCCGGCTGCTCGGCAGGCTCAATGATGCTTTGCAACTTGCGAGGCAGATTGAGCCGCGGGCCACCGCAAAGTTCGCGGTGCGGTGCGCGCTATCGCGCTTCTGCATGAACTGTTCATCTAGGAGTGACCCGATGCGGGCTTCATCAATTACCCCCACTATCGACTTCGATGCGGAGGGCGAGCAGCATGGATTTTTGAAGCTGCCGTACTCGCGCGACGATTCTGCATGGGGAGCAATCATGATCCCCATCACGGTGGTGAAACACGGCGCGGGACCGACCGTACTGCTCACAGGCGGTAACCACGGTGACGAATACGAAGGGCCGGTTGCGCTGTCTAAACTTGCAAGCGAGCTTCGCGCGCACGACGTGTGTGGACGGGTCATCATCGTGCCGTTCATGAACTATCCGGCTTTTCGAGCCGGGACGCGCACGTCGCCTATCGATGCAGGCAATCTGAATCGCAGCTTCCCTGGTAAGCCCGACGGCACCGTGACGGAGAAAATCGCCGACTATTTTCAGCGATACCTGCTCCCGCTCGCCGACTATGTGCTCGATATTCACGCTGGCGGGCGGACGCTCGATTTCGTTCCATTCGCAGCGATCCATGTTCTGTCCGACCCAGCACAGCAGGCGCGTTGCGAGGAGGCGATGGTGGCGTTCGGGGCACCGTATTCGATGCGGATACTCGAACTCGACAGCGTGGGTATGTTCGATTGTGCGGCCGAGGAAGCTGGAAAAGTCGTCGTGTCGACCGAATTGGGCGGTGGTGGGACATCGACGGCGAAAAGCGTCGCCATCGCCGAGCGGGGCGTGCGCGGTTTCCTGCGGTACGCGGGCGTTCTGGAAGGCGACGGGTTGACGCGCGTGGAGCCACACATGACGACGCTTCTCGATGTGCCTGACATATCCTGCTACATGACCAGCGAGCACGACGGGTTGCTCGAGATGTGCCGAGATCTTGGCGAGGTAGTCGTGTATGGCGACGTTCTGGCTCGTGTCTATGATGCGTCCCGCTCAGGCGTGCCTCCTGTCGAATATCGGGCGCAGCGAGATGGCATCGTGGCCGCTCGTCACTTTCCCGGGCTAGTGCAAGTCGGCGATACGGTCGCGGTCGTCGCGACCGTCGTGGAGCGTGGCATACAGGTGGCTGGCTGAATCGAACAGTGCGACAAGTGAGAGAAGTGGGGCATCGAAGAATTTTTCGATGCTTGCTGCATCTCCTATGTGCTTGGTGGCTGAGGCAGCAGTTTTGGGCACGTCGGCCGAGACGCCTGGGTACTTGCGCGATGTCAGCGTTGACCGGCGGATTCAACCGGTCGATGCAACAGCTTGATGGAATCGTTCAGCCGGTGTATCGAAGTTTAGTGTCTTGCGTGGACGTTCGTTGAGCCGCCGGGCAATGGCGTTGAGCTTGGCTTGCGAGTAGGCAGAGAGGTCAGTTCCTTTTGGGAGGTACTGTCTCAGAAGCCCGTTCGTGTTTTCGTTCGTGCCGCGTTGCCAGGGATGCTGGGGATCGCAGAAGTAGACCTTGATGTCCGTCGCGACAGTGAAGCGCTTGTGGCCAGCCATCTCCGTGCCCCGATCCCACGTCAGCGATTTATACAATTCCTGCGGAAGCTTGCCGGCGTGTCTTATCAGAGCGTTGACTACAGCCTCAGAGTCCTTGCTGGTAATCTTCACCAGCATCACGAACCGGGTCTGGTGTTCGACGAGTGTTGCAATCTGGCTGTTGGCGTTGCCGTGACCTGCCCCCGGAACATATGTGTGGCAAGGTCACAAGCTGCCGGTCGCAATGTTTCGGGGGCGAAGATCCCATATCAATCGACACCGGAACCATCTATTTCTGATCGGACGCAGCTGACAAGGCAACGGCAATGCGCTGCGCGACAAGCTTTAAGATCTGTTCGTGTTTGGCACGCTTGTCGCCCAGCAAGGAAGCGATTCCACCAGTCAGTGCCACGCTGAAAATCACGCCGACATCCGGTAGATGGACCGGATAAGCAAGCCCTCCAAACCCTTCGTAATCTTCTCCCTCACATACCGCCACCGCGCCGTGTCGTATCGCGACAAGTTCGGCAAAGAATTCGTCGAGGTCCACAATCGTTTTGTCGGTCAACCTTGGCAGCGGGTAAGGCAAGATCCTTCGCACAAGAGGGGGATCCTGGAATGCGAGGATCGCCTTTGCAGAAGACGCCGCGTGCAAGGAGAGTAGCTTGCCCGGCACGACGTATCCACTTGCGGGGTTGTTCGGTGTGACCATGGCTACTGAGCGGACTTTCAGATCTTCAAACTTGGCGATGAAGCAGGTTTGCCTGGTTTGCTCTGCGACTTCACCTAGCACAACCCGCGTCACGTTCTCGATCCAGTCCGCACCAGCACTTGTGTAAAGCAGCCTTCGTACTCTAGTCCCCGTGACGTAAAGTAAAGGCCCCGCAGGACTGGTTTCGAGTACTCGGCTCTCTAACAGGCCACGCAAAAGACGATGCACCGTCGGCTTTGGGAGTCCGACGATCTCGGCGATCTGTGCCAGACCAATACCTGACGGAAAAGCCGAAACGACCTCGAGGATACGAAAGTACCTGTCGAGAGGCTTGTCCTCGCCCTTGGTTGCCGGTGTAGTGATTTCAGACATCGTGTCGTTCTGTACCGATTTTCGGAACAAAGGTGTCATTATGCACGCTCCTCACCAGTCCCGCATCGTCGCATCAATAGGGCAGTTCCCCTCGCTAGACAAAGCTGTCTTTTTGCTATATCATAACGATAATCGGAACTACGTTCCGGTTATCGGAATTAAATTTCGCCGTGCCCAGACCAATTCGAAAGCATTTTGCAATAAATTGCTTGCATCGCCGTCAATACTACTGTTCATGCAATTGGTGTCATCTCGCCAACTTCCGAGTGGAAATCGGCTCGTTGCGGAAAGCATATCGTAAAAATGGCGATACTTCTAAAAGAGAAATTTCATTTCGATTTTAGATTGGCCAGCGGCCGTTCGCGTGCAGCTGTCAATTGGAGGGAGGCCATTTCCGCTCGGGAAGTAAAGGTACTTCGATTACTATTTTTTCGGAATGGCATTCCGATAATCGGATTTTTGGTGATGCTGGCCTATCGACCTTCTCTTCCGCATTTCATATGTTGAATATCGAGAGCTTGCCGCCGAGATGCCCAGCGCCATTACTACGTTTACTTTAGCGGTGTGCGCATAGCCCAATTCGCAGTTGCTGATGCTGTCTGCCTTGAAACGGAAGCGGCGACCAGTCACCGCGTGTGTCCCGTTGATGTTCCACGCCTGCCGAAATGGATGCGACACAACCTGCCACCGCGGGATGACAGGAGGTTTTCCTAAGAGACGCTTATATGTAAATAAAGTCGCGCTTACGATAACGGGACTGCGGCTCGCCGCTGCTACCGTTGACCGGTACGCGACAGGGATCGCGACTGAGCCAGGACCTCTACGAAATCGTCCGCCCGTGGGCGGAAATCAAGGGTGCCCATATGCGTGACGAGGCTTTCGGCCACATCGATCGAGGTGACGCACCGATACTGGTCGCGGCGCCGCATATCGGAACGTCGGTTCCAGACGCGTTGACGTTGTATCCGGCGTGGAGGGCAGTGCAAGGACTGCTTGCCGACCCGGCAGGGGCTGCGCTTCGGACTGTCGCCGCGGAACATGGTTTCACGTGCATCGCCGCAAACCATCATCCATGCGTTCTCGACGTCAATGTGCCTGCCGACAATGGGCCACTTTCTCCGGGGCTCATGCGTACGAGCCTGTGCCGAACCCACACGTCCCGTGGAGAATCCCTCTACGGTACGGAGGGCGGTCCTACGGCGAGCGAGGTCGCACTGCGTGTGGACCGCTATTGGCGACCGTTTCATGATGCACTTGCCACGGAATTGTGCCGTCTGCGCAGTAGGCACGACAACGTACTTCTGCTCCTTTCGCACGCGAGTTCATGGCTGTCGCCCTACCGCGATCAACTCGGCGCATATGACTGCAGCGTGGGAACGAATCGCGGCGCGTCGTGTGACAGACGCCTCGTGACCAGACTTACCAGGGATGTCCAGGAAGCGGGTCGCTCATGGGTCGTGAATGGAAGCTTCGCGGACGCCTTCACAGCGCAGCATTACGGAATGCCGGCCTCTGGCATTCACGTGATGGAAATTGAGTTCGCCGGGAACTGGCGGCGGGAATGCGAGGATGAACGCGCCGACAGGCGTGCGACCACAGCGCTGTTCGGGGCAATGCTGGACGGCCTGCTCGAGACACTGACGACGCTACCGAAAGGCGACGGTATCGCCCGCACGGAACTCGCGCTCAATCCGCATGGATGAAGGCTTCAGGCCGACGCCGAACCATGCTAGAGTCATCTGTCACTTTGATGCGGACCATGAAAGAGAGCGGACCGGAACGGTATCCCGATTGGGATCTATTGGCCAGTTGGGTAGCTGTCGTCGAAGCGGGTTCCATCTCGGATGCCGCGGACCGGTTGAACATCTCCCAAGCGGGCGTCTCGCAGCGAATCAAGGCGCTGGAGATGCTTCTCGATACGACGCTGCTCGACCGGGCGACCCGGCCGGCCAGGCCGACAGCGGCCGGTCAGCGGCTTTTCGAGCACGCTACGGTGCTGCTGCAGGGCGCCGACCAGATGGTTGAGAGCGTCCGGAATGTGTCCCGCGCAAAGCGCGTCGTTGTCCGGCTCGGATGTGTTGATTCGTTCGCGGCGACGATCGGTCCCATCATCATCAAGGCGCTGTCCGGTACGTCGCACCAGATTCGGCTCTGGTCAGGCATTACACCTGCACTGGACGCGCAACTCGAGGCCCGTCAACTGGATGTCGCCGTGACGACGAGCGGCGCCACGCAGGCGTCCGGCATTCGAAAGCAGAAATTATTCTCGGAGCCGTACTTCGTCGTGCTGCCGAAAGGGTTCGAAATCGATCGCTTCACGACGCTGGCGGAGTTGAGCAAGCACCTCCAGTTGATCCGCTACAGCGCCCGGTCTGTTATCGGCCAGCACGTCGACGCATATCTGGTGGCACACGCCGAGAATATCGAGCGGTCGTGCGAGTTCGATGCGACGGATCCCATGTTAAGCCTGGTGGCGGCCGGGCTCGGGTTTGCCATCACTACGCCGCTCTGCGTATGGCAGTCTCGCCACTACGCGCCGGACATCAGGGTTGTGCCGCTGTCCGCGTTCTCGCGACACGGTCGGCCGCACGCGGACCTGAGCCGCTCGTTTTTCCTTTCATACCGGGAGAACGAGCTCGGCCACCTCCCGGCCGACCTTTACGATCTGCTCCGCCGCGCCTACGAGCGACAAGTATCGAAAGATATCGCGGAGATGCTATCGTTGAAGCCGGAGGAGATTTACCTGCCGGACGAGAACTGACCCACGCATCCGTTGCGTCAGCCCTGTGACTTCTGCCGGTGCGGCAAGCGCATATTCTGTCGCCGCACGTGTCCCGTGGCGTCGCCAATCGCCCCGGAGAACACACCCGGCACTTCATCGATTGTGATGGTGGCGGACACGCGGCGTTCAACCTTTGAGATGTGCACTAATGCTATCGCCCGGTCGCAGTCGGTCTGCCGCAGATCATGCACGAAATTCGACCGCATGCGGCGGACATGGCTGCAGAAAGCGTTTTCGCCTCTTCGTCGTGCGCCGACCAACTCCGCATGTGCGGCCAACCGTTTGTGGCGTCGGGCTCATCCCCTCATCACTGAAGTACATGTCTGCAGTGAAAATCATACGCTCAACCGGTCCGACGACCCACGTCACCACGCGGTGAGCCGCGCCCGAAGGCATGTAGTGAGCTACACGAACGTCTCTAGGACGGAGACCTCAAGAGTCCAACTTGACGCTCGATCAGGCGATGCGTGATCGCTTGACCCCGGTGACAAAGATAGGGGCGGAATAATGTGCCGGCATTCCATAACGGTACCCGATTTATTACATAAGTTCGCGTGAAGAAACGCGAAGCTACTTCTCACGCAACTAATCTCGAGAGCGAAGTGCTCTGTCGGCACAAATTTGCCGCCCCATCAAAAATTGGGGAAAACCCGATAGTAGATGCCGAGTGTGTGCCCGGTTTTATCTATTCGTTTAACTAAGGAGTTAGCGTGAGTTCAGGTCCACAATTTCCGCTGCCAGCCAATGAACCGGAAGTGTCGTTTCGCCCGGGAACCGAGGCTGCCGACGCGTTGGGCAGGGCCCTCAATCAACGTGAAGTTGTTGAGATCCCGACTGTCATCGGTGGGAAGAAATACTTCTCGAACGACACCGTTGAGGTTCGTGCTCCACATGACCATCAGCGCGTGCTTGCACGCATCCACCGTCCGACGGAAGCGCAGGTCGCCGAGGCGATCGAGAGCTCGAGGACGGTTGCCCGCGATTGGGCAAGCCTGACGCATGCGAGCCGCGCGACAATTCTTCACCGGGCGGCTGATATCATTGCGACGCGTCTGCGTGTGAAGATCAACGCGGCAACAATGCTGGGTCAGAGCAAGACGGTTGACCAGGCTGAACCGGACAGCGCCTGCGAACTCATCGACTTCCTGCGCTTCAACGCGTACAACGCACAACGTGTCTACGCCGAACAACCGTTATCGGTGCCGACCGCCGTGAATCGTGCCGACTGGCGTCCGCTCGAAGGCTTCGTCTATGCGATTTCCCCGTTCAACTTTACGGCAATCGGCGGTAATCTGACGACCGCGCCCGCCATCATGGGCAACACGGTACTCTGGAAGCCGTCGGAAAAATCGGTACTGGCGAACTATATCTTCTTCGAAGCACTCGAGGAGGCTGGCCTCCCGCCGGGCGTCATCAACTTCGTGCCCGGCGATGCCGAGATGACGACGCGTGTTGCCCTGTCTTCGCGCGACCTCGCCGGTATCCATTTCACCGGCTCGTCGGCGGTGTTCCAGTCGCTATGGAAGGGTGTTGCGTCGCAGGTCGACTCGTTCCGCACTATTCCACGCCTGGTCGGCGAAACGGGCGGCAAGGACTTCGTGCTGGCCCATGCGTCGGCAAACGCGTCGGAAGTCGCGATAGCGCTCATCCGCGGCGCATTCGAATATCAAGGCCAGAAGTGCAGCGCCGCGTCGCGAGCCTACATTCCGCGCAGCCTGTGGCCGGCTGTCAGTAAGGAGCTGCGTGCGCGCCTGGCGGAGCTCAAGGTGGGTGACGTCGCCAACTTCGACACGTTCATGGGCGCTGTCATTTCGCAGGCTTCGCATCAGAAGCTCAGCCGTGTGCTCGACGCGGCGAAGGAAGACAGCTCGGTGACGGTCGTTTCCGGCGGCAAGACGTGGTCCGAGCCCGGCTACTTCGTAGAGCCGACGGTCCTGGAAGTGTCGGACCCGAAGCATGCGCTGATGACGGAAGAACTCTTCGGCCCAGTGCTTTCGGTCTTCGTTTACGAAGACAGCGCTTGGGTGGACACTCTCGAGCTCATCGACGCGACCAGCCCCTACGCGCTGACGGGCTCGGTATTCAGCACCGACCGCTTTGCGTTGCATCAGGCAGAAGGCGCGCTCATCAATGCCGCGGGCAATCTATACCTGAACGACAAGCCGACAGGCGCCATGATCGGTCAGCAGCCGTTCGGTGGTGGCCGGGCGAGCGGGACGAATGACAAAGCTGGTTCTTATTTGAATCTGCTGCGCTGGTCGTCGCCACGCGTGGTGAAGGAAACATATCTGCCGCCGCGCGAGTGGCGGTTTGGCGCCTAAGCGTAGACCTGGCGTCCACAAGGCTTTGCATGGGATCGGAGTAAGCGCTTCGGAACTTGCTCTGATCGACATGAGAACACGGTGCTGTCGCGGTGGCGGGGTGTTCGCGTAACATGATGCGATGACGAAAACGAAATCGCTTTATCACGGCCCTGGTTGCCGTCGATGATCATCAGCCATGCGGTGCGCTGGGACTTTCGTTTTCAGCTTAGCCTGCGCGACATCGAAGTGATGCTGTTCGAGCGTGGAGTGACGGTCAGCTATGAGGCGATTCGCCGCTGGTGCGAGAAGTTCGGTGCAGGCTTTGCCCATCGGGTGAAAGTGGCGCGCCGCAAGCGGGGTAGCAGATGGCACCTCGACGAGATGTTCGTCGCGCTGCGTGGCGAACCGTACCTGCCGTGGCCTGCAGTCGACGAGCACGGCGTCGAACTTGACATCTTGCTGCAAGAGCGGCGCGACAAGGCCGCTGCCAAACGTTTCTTCGGGCGTGTGCCGCGCTCGAACCCGGTGCCACGAAAGATCGTCACCGAACAATTGCACAGCTATCCGGCGGCGAAAGCCGATATCCCGGAGCTGCTCAACGTGAAGCATGTGTTCGTCAAGGCTGCGCCCGTGTCAACAACCGAGCAGAGAACGGCCATCAGCCCACACGGGAGCGCGAGCGGCGCATGCGAGGCTTTCGCAATCCGAAGCGCACGCAGGCCTTCCTGTCGAGCTTCGGTCCGATCCGGCAGCACTTCGCACTGAAACAACATGTGCTGGATGCTTCTCTCTATCGCAAGCACCTCGCGGCCCGGTTCGTCGCATGGCGCGAATTTGCCAACGTCACCCAAACTCCGTCGGATGCTTTCTGAGCCACTGCGCGTTATGCATCGTCATTGACGAACTCCCCCAAGTTGACAGTGCCCCGGAAATACCAGCGAACCGCGCAGCTGATGACGACAGCAGGGAAGTGGTGGCCGTGATAAAGCTATTCCGTTTCCGTCATCGCGTCATGTTACGCGAACACCCCGTCAACCTGACAGAGCCCGGGGATTCGCTAGGCGCTCAGATTGCCGCGGTGACCGTCATTTCGAATCGGATTCTGGGATCCGCCATCTCCACCACACCACAGCACCGCGCCGGCGGCTCGTCAGCGTCGATCCACTTGTCCCAGACGGCATTCATGGCGTCGTAATCATCCATAGTCTTGAGCCAGATTTGGACCGAGAGCACCTTTCTACGTTCGCTTCCGGCTGCATCGAGCAGACGATCAACCTGTGCGAGAGCCTGTTGCGTTTGAGCGGTAATATCACCGTCGAGGTCAGGGGCCACCTGGCCGCCGAGATAGACGATATTTCCATGAACGACAGCGCGACTACGTCGGGAGTTTTTATCCAGGCGAACAATTTGAGACATGAAATGATCCTTCAATCAGATAGGTCACACGCGAAGAGGCGGGTACAGGAACTGAAGCGCGCGAACGTGGTTTCGAATTCACGCTAAGTCAGGTTGGGGCGGCATGCCGTGCAGCCACGGTAACCTTGGAGCTGTTCGGATGATTGGCCAGCAAAACACAAGTACAACTAAATATTTATTGGCCGTGGCCTACCACGGTTGCGTAATCGCAGCTAGGCTGCGTCGCGCGATGCTTTGTCGGCAGCAGTGTCGTCCACTTCGACCTGCCGCCACGCAAAACTCAGATGGTCCGTCAGCAGTTTGCTGAGTTGCGTTCCCTGACGTGATAGGAATGCGGCAAGAATTTCGCCGTGCTCGGATGCGGCTGACAGCCAGTCCTCACTTCGTTGCATCACGGCCAGGTAGCGGGTCCGATGCAGTCTCATGTTCAACTGATAGTGCATCTGGATTAACACTGGATTGCCGCAAGCACCGATGATGCCGAGGTGGAACCCTTGGTTCGCAGTGAAATAGGCGATCCGATCCTGAGCGGCGAACGCCGCTGCCATATCGTCGCTGAAACTCGCGACCTTAGCCATCTGGGCCGCCTTCGCATTCTGGCAGGCGAGAAAGGCGCCTCTTCCTTCTAGTGTGGAATACACATCGAGCATCGCGCGAATCTCATCTGGCGTGGGGTCCGCGACTATCGCGCCGCGATTTGGCACGTTCACCACCAGTCCTTCGGCCGCGAGGATCTGTAGCGCTTCGCGCAATGGCGTCCTCGACACGTTTAGTTGCTCAGACAGATTCTGTTCCCGGACGCGCTCGCCCGGCTTCAGCACGTCATAGGCGATCAATGACCGGATGTGATGAACAAGCTGCCGCGTGAGCGACTGAGCGGATACGGGGCCGCCCCCGGCATCTGCGGGGTTTGCTGCGACCAGGCGGATCGATTCTGACTGCATAGGTAAGGCACCAGTTTTGCGGAGGTGTTGATTATCCCACTGTTGATGATCGAGACAGTAGCATCGTTGCATGCAATGTGCAACACGACGGATTGCCCGGAAATCCGGCCGTCTCATGGGGAAATCCCTGGCTGGAAAGCTCGAGTATGCTGCCTGATCTAGGGCACTATTTTGATTCGTTGCGTGTTTCCATATTGTATGCAATCGTAGCGACACAGCAGCAGGCGCAGGTATCTCAAGAAGAAAGTCGCGTTTGCATGCCGGGCACGCGAGCGATGGATGGGCATGGGGCGGCGTAGTACACGCCTCGTTATCCGTCCGGCGCGCCGAGTCGGTTCGTGGCGGTCGACCGGGCTAGCGTCAGAGACTGGTGCCAGGCCGGGAGTCCGGGGCCAGAGATAGTGTGTGGAGAACTCGACTGGCAATGCCGATCAATCGTGGCATGCCAACACAAGCCAGTAGCGACAAACAGAGTGAAGGTTGGAGGAACAAGTGAGCGAAAATATGTCTGTTTCGATGCACGAGGTTAAGCACAAATCGTATTCCACGTCGACGCGAGCGGCAGTCAGCTCGTTTATCGGTACGACGGTCGAATGGTACGATTATTTTATATACGGCACCGCCGCCGCATTGGTCTTTCCGAAGATCTTCTTCAATCAGCTGATGCCGGAGTTGGCCGTCCTCGCGTCGATGGCATCGTTTGCTGTGGCGTTCTTTCTGCGCCCCCTCGGCGGTATGATTCTCGGCCACTTTGGCGACAAGAAAGGCCGCAAACAGATGCTAGTCCTTACGCTCCTTATGATGGGGGTGTGCACGGGGGCGATCGGATTGCTGCCGTCGTACAACTCGATCGGACTCTGGAGTCCATGTTTGCTCATCTTGCTGCGCGTCGTGCAGGGTTTCGCGCTCGGCGGCGAATGGGGTGGGTCGGCCTTGATGTCAGTTGAACACGCGCCAGACGGAAAGCGTGGTCTCTTCGGGGCGACGATGCAGATGGGGATACCAGCGGGCCTGCTTGTCTCAACTGGCGCATTCGCACTGGTGTCCGCGCTTCCCGATCACCAGTTCTATGATTGGGGATGGCGTCTGCCCTTTCTTTTCAGCTTTGCTCTTCTCTTCGTTGGCATGTATATCCGTCTTCAGGTCAGCGAACCTCCGAGCTTCGAGAAAGTAAAGGCGTCTTCGAAAGGGGTCTCTAATTTTCCGTTGCTCGAAGTATGGCGCAATGAAAGAAAGAAGACACTGATCATGTCTTTTTTCCAGACCGTGACGAATGTAGGATACTTCCTGATAACTGTCTCCTCATTGACCTACTTGACGAGCAGACTGCATGTCCCCCTTGCTGTCGTTACCAGGGGACTTCTTGTGGCAGCCGGTCTTGACCTTATCATGCAGCCGGTCTTTGGTTGGCTTTCAGACAGGGTTGGACGAAAGGTTGTCTACAGTTTTGGTGCAATCTTCTTTGCGCTCTACGCATTTCCCTTCTTCTGGCTGCTCAACACGGCGGATCCGCTCCTGATCACTGTTGCACTGTCGCTCGGCCTGGGGATTGGCCACGCAGCTACCGGCTCTTTGAACGGTGTCATCTATGCCGAGCAATATCCGGCTCGTTATCGTTGCAGTGGCGCCTCGACCGCATATCAGTTGTCGGGAATGATCTCAAGCGCTCCCACGCCGATGCTCGCGGCATGGCTCGGCGCACGAAGCGACAACTCGATGGCGGCAGTCTCATGTATGGTGATCGTCGCAGCCGTGATTACGCTTGTATGTATCCTGCTTGTCAAAGAAACATATCGTGATCCAATCGACCGTTGATCGAAGCCGGCCTTTTAAGGAATTGAGATGTCGAAGCGTGTAGCGGTCATTGGGGCTGGTATCGTGGGTTCATGCATTGCGTTGGAACTGGTCGAACAGGGATATCGGGTAACTTTAGTCGAACCGAACGAAGCGGGTGGACCTCATGCGGCGAGCTACGGCAATGGGACCTGGATCAGTCCTGGGTCAATCATTCCAATGTCTACCCCGGGTCTCTGGAAGCAGATCCCCACTTTACTTGCCGATCCTCAAAGTCCGCTCGTCGTCAGGTGGAAAGATCTGCCAGGTAATGCGCGATGGTTGCTCCAATTTTTTCTCGCCGGAGCGACGCGGGAACGCCTTACCGCAACGGTTGAGGCACTGGCAAATCTGCTTGTTGACGCTCCTGAGCGATACCGGGCGCTTGCGAGCAGAATAGGTTTACCTAATCTGATCCGAAGCGAAGGATTGACTTATGTCTATCCTGAAAAATCAGCCTTTGAGGCAGAAGCATTTTTCTGGGAGCTTCGGCGCAAGTACGGAATTACCTGGTCGGAACTCGACTATTCGGCGCTACATGCGCGAGAGCCGGATCTCGCCGATCGATATCGTTTCGCGATCCTCGTGGAGGACGGTGCTCAATGTATCGATCCGGGACGTTTTGTCGCAGGGATTGTTGAGGCGGCCATCATCCTTGGTCTGGAATATCAATCCGCGGAAGCCAGTGGCTTTGAAATTGAAGCGGGCAAACTGCACGCGGTCAAAACGAATCGGGGCTCAATTCCTTGCGATTATGCTGTGATCTCTGCTGGGATCAAATCCAAACAGTTAGCGCTTAGCGTAGGCGACGGCATCTCGATGATAAGCGAGCGTGGTTATCATGCCGTCATCAAGAATCCTGCAGTCTATCCACGCTACCCGATCTTGCCCACTGACGGCAAGATGGCAAACACTTTAACTCCAGGCGGACTACGCCTGGCAGGGCAAGTCGAGATTGCAAGCATTGAAACACCTCCTGACTGGAAGCGCGTGGACCTTCTTGTAGAGCATGCGTTAAGAACCTTCCCGGGGCTCGGAGATCGCGATCATCTTGAGGTCGAGCGATGGATGGGACACCGGCCTTCGACGAGTGATGGGCTTCCGGTCATTGGTCGCGCACGTCATTCAAGTCAGATCATTCACGCGTTTGGCCATGGGCATGTTGGTCTGACTGCTGCTCCGAAGACGGCAAAGATAGTTGCTGATCTGATCGCTGGCAGGCAGCCAGAAATTTCGATCGACGCGTATACCCCGCGGCGCTTTTAAGATCGAATCCAACGTTGGTCTCGTTCTCAGTCCATGTAAGCCGAGATTAGCTGATCTCCATCTCCAACACCCGCGGGACCGTATCATGCTAGGCATCAGAGGCAGCAATGCGCAAGGCGCTGTTACGTTGGCACCATGACGTGATGACGAAAACGGAATCGTTTAAACACGGCCACCGGTTCCCGTCGATGATCATCAGCCATTCGGTACGCTGGTACTTTCGCTTTCAACTTAGCCTGCGCGACATCGAAGATCTGCTGTTCGAGCGTGGAGTGACGGTCAGCTATGAGACAATTCGCCGCTAGTGCGAGAAGTTCGACGCAGGCTTTGCCCATCGGGTGAAAGTGGCGCGACAAGGCCGCCGCCAAACGTTTCTTCGGGCGTGTGCTGCGCTCGAACCCGGTGCCACGCAAGATCGTCACCGAACGTTTGCGCAGCTATCCGGCGGCGAAAGCCGATATCCCGGAGTTGCTCAACCTGAAGCATGTGCTCGTCAAGGCTGCGGCCCATGTCAACAACCGAGCAGAGAACAGCCATCGCCCACACGGGAGCGCGAGCGGCGCATGCGAGGCTTTCGCGATCCGAAGCGCACGCAGGACTTCCTGTCGAGCTTCGGACCGACCCGGCAGCACTTTGCAGTGAAACGATATGTGCTGCGCGCTTCTCTCTATCGCAAGCACCTCGCCGCCCGGTTCGTCGCATGGCGCGAACTTGCCAACGCCACCCAAACTCAGTCGAATGCTTTCTGAGCCACACTGCGTTATGCATCGTCATTGACGAACTCCCCAAGTCGTCCGTGCTGCCTGAGTGAAAGCTTGCCGGAGCGCGTTTACGAGTCGAGCGAGTCGCTGTTCGCGAGACGCGGCATATTCTTTGATGGCGATGGCGCAGACTATCGACCGGGCGATGTGGTCGTGTTCAGATCGGCTCGCGACACAGCACATTTTCGGTCGAGGGGTGTCGGGTTGCTCTATTATCGAATATCCGCCTGTGGCGCCGTGTGGTCCGCATTATCATCGTAGACGCCGGCGAGCCTTGACGGCGAATCGCGCAAGTGCTAGGCACACGGATCCGTTGAATGCGAACAGCCCGGCGGGGCCGATTGCAGTCATGAGCAACGACGCGATTGCCGGACCGACCAGCCCCCCGAATGAGAACAACAGCAGCAACGTGGTCGATACGGCGACGCGCCTCGCGGGTTCGGCATGGTCGTTGACGTGAGAGACGATGAGCCCGTAAAGCGTGAAGGTGATCGCTACATACGCGATCGTCGCTGTCCATACGACGAGGCGTACTTGCGAACAGACCAGTAGCAGCGCGCTGAGGCATGCGGATGTGAGAGCTACACAATAGACGAGTCGGCGACGGTCGAGAGAATCTGCGAGGCGCCCCATTGGCCATTGCGGTAGCAGCGCTCCCAGGAGCGAAAAACCCATGAACGCCGATAGCTCGCTGACCGGGAAGCCGGTTCGTACAAGAAATACGGGGGTCATCGAGTAGTAGGAGCCGTAGAGGCACCCGGCGAGAATGCAGCCGGGAATCGCGAGCGGTGTGGCTGACCGCATTGCGCGAACGTTTTCCAACCAGGTCTGGGCTGGCTGGCGTCGTACGTTGTTGTCCTTCACACGCTGCGGCCATCCTTCCAGCAGGGTCACTGGCAATACGGCGGCCGCGAATAAACTCGCAACGATAGCGAGTTGCCGTTGGCCTGACGAGTCGCCTGCATTCAGGAGAAACGGACCGGTCCCCACTGCAAGGTAGTTGATGGCTGCGTAGGTTCCGAAAATGCGTCCTCGGTGTTCGTTACGCGCGGCGTCGTTGAGCAAGCTTTCGATCGACGCGTATAGCCCCATGAACGCAAATCCGGTCATGAGCCGAATCAGCGCCAGGGCGACGCGAGATTCGAACGCGCCGAAGGCAAGCGAAAGAATGGAGACGGCAGCCGAGAGTGCAACGAAGGTGCGGTGCTGACCGATCCGGTCGATGAGCTTTCGGCAGAATACGGCGCCCAGAATGAATCCGCCATAGTAGGAAGACTGAATCAAGCCTACGACGAGGGTTGGGGCGCCTGCATGAAGCAGGCGCAACGGGATGAGCGTCTGAAAGAGCCCGTTCCCGATGATCAGCAGCATGAAACTGCTCAACAGGCCAGTCAGTTCTCTGTATTCCTCGAACCTCAATGGGCCAGGGCGCGTCGAGGCATCTATTGCTGGGGCCGCAGCCGTTCGTCCGAACAGATTCGCCCCGGAAAGGGGCCTAGTATTTCCGGCGTCGCCGCATCGCTCGCCCGGCATTTCCGCCGATCCATTCGGGCCGGGGGGCGATTCGTATCCCTCTCTCATCATGACGTATTCCGCGTAGCGCTTGCACCGGTTTCGCTGGGTAATGGGAGACAATTTCACCATTCGCCGACCAGGAATGATCATAGGCCTGCCGACAAGGTTGCGACCGGATGTCGATATGCAAGCATCACCAGATATCAGAAAAAGTCGACTTGGATAACATGTGGTGATGAAGAATCTAAGCGGCGTTGATGGTGCGTCACTGCGCGTTTCGAATCCATAAGGTTGATGTGTCGGAATCCCCGCCGTGGTGACTGCCTTGGGCTTGGCTGCGAAGGATGGACCAATGCAGCGTCAGCTGCGCGGGCCAAGCCGCCGTGGCCATGCGCCGACCGCCTGATCAAGCCGAAGCGGCCGAATCCGACTTCACTCATGGAGATTCAATCTTGACCAACTCGGTATTCAGTTTTCGTGAGGGGACATTGCCGCTCCTGATTTCGATACCGCATCTTGGTACGGAAATCCCCCGGCACATCGGGGAGCAACTAAGCGACGTCGCTCCGGTAGTCGCCGACACCGACTGGCATCTGGACCGGATCTATGGGTTCGCCAAGGATGCTGGCGCGTCAGTTCTTGCCGCACGGATTTCGCGTTACGTCATCGACCTGAACCGGCCGGCTAGCGGGGATAGTCTGTACCCGGGACAGACAACGACTGGTTTGTGTCCGACCGAGACGTTTCACGGTGAACCGCTCTATCCGGACGGTGTCGGCCCGCATAAGGCCGAAATCGACGCGCGCCTCGCCGCATATTGGGGGCCCTACCATTTGCAGTTGCGCGACGAGCTGAACCGATTGAAAGCGCTGCATGGCAAAGTGCTGCTGTGGGAAGCGCACTCGATTGCGAGCGTCTTGCCACGTCTCTTTGATGGAAAATTGCCCGACCTTAATCTTGGCACGAACTCGGGGATGAGTTGCGATTCGCGGATTCTCGACGCGGTTGCGGACACACTCGACGACCAACCGTTCACTTGGGTCACGAACGGCAGATTCAAGGGCGGGTACATCACGCGCGAATATGGGCGGCCGGTGGACGGCATCCACGCCATCCAGCTCGAGATGTGCCAGTCGACGTACATGAATGAGGCTCCGCCGTTCGAGTATCGACAAGACCTTGCCGACCAGGTCAAGCCCGTTGTTGAGCGTATGGTTCTGGCGGCGGTCGACGCCTTATACGCCGTCAAACGATAAGGATGGTGCGCTCGCCGAGCCGGCCGCGCGCGCCGGCTTTAATTATTTGCCAATCCAGGAGAAAAGCCGCCATCACGGAGATTCCATGACAACGGCTGAAAAAGGGATAACCGCAGCAGTTACCCGTACCTTGGGGATTGGATCAGATAAGGTTCGTCAATTGCGGAACGACTTCGAAGAGATCGCCGACAATGCCATAGTCCGCCACGCCGAAAATCGGAGCGTCCGCATCCTTGTTGATGGCCACGATGACCTTCGAATCCTTCATACCGGCCAGATGCTGGATGGCGCCCGAAATCCCGACGGCGATGTAAAGCTCGGGCGCGACAATCTTGCCGGTCTGGCCGACTTGCCAATCGTTCGGCGCATAACCGGAATCGACCGCCGCGCGCGATGCGCCGATTGCCGCGCCCAGTCTTTCTGCGAGCGGGTCAAGCAGCGCGAAGTTCTCGGCGCTGCCGAGACCCCGGCCACCCGATACCACAACGCGTGCAGCAGTCAGCTCCGGCCTGTCGCTGGTCGCCACCTCGCGGCGAATGAAGGTCGACAAGCCGGTGTCCGCGACGGCCGGAGACGATTCGACCGGCGCATTGCCACCATCGGCACGCGCCGCGTCGAAGGCGGTGGTGCGAATGGTCGCAACCTTGACCGGATCGGGCGATTGCACGGTGGCGATGGCGTTGCCAGCGTAGATAGGGCGCTGGAACGTATTGGCGGAATCGATGGCGATCACGTCCGAGATCTGCGCCGCATCAAGCTTCGCCGCGACGCGCGGGGCGACGTTCTTGCCCGCTGCGGTGGCTGAAAAGAGAATGTGCGAATAGTCGCCGGCTAATACCAGGACCTGGGCGGCGACGTTTTCGGCCAGTGCGTCGGCGAAGTGGGGCGCATCCACGAGAATGACCTTGTCGACGCCAGCGATCTTGCTTGCCGCATACGCCACAGGCTGCGCCGCGTTGCCGGCGACGAGTACGTGGACGCCGTTCGACAGCTTCAGGGCCGCGGTGATGGTGTGAAGCGTCGAGCCCTTGAGTTGAGCGTTGTCGTGTTCGGCAATAACGAGCGTCGTCATTTAAACCACCTTTGTTTCGGATTTCAGTTTCTCGACCAGCGTCGCAACATCGGGGACCAGCACGCCTGCCTTGCGTACTGGCGGGGCGACGACCTTCAGGGTCTTGAGGCGAGGCGACGGATCCACACCGAGTGCGGTTGGCGTTACCGTGTCGAGCGGCTTCTTTTTGGCCTTCATGATGTTGGGAAGCGTCACATAGCGAGGCTCATTGAGGCGCAAGTCGGTCGTGACGATGGCCGGAAGTTTCAGCGAGATGACTTCGAGGCCGCCGTCGACCTCACGCGTTACTGTTGCAACACCGTCGCCGATTTCGATGTTGCTGGCAAACGTTGCCTGCGGCCAATTCAGCAAGGCAGCCAGCAATTGGCCCGTTTGACCCTCGTCATCGTCGATTGCCTGCTTGCCGAGGATAACGAGTTGCGGTTGCTCCTTGTCGATGACTGCCTTCAACAGCTTGGCGACGGCCAGCGGTTGGAGTTCCACGTCCGTTTCGACCAGCACCCCGCGGTCGGCGCCGATCGCGAGTGCAGTGCGGAGCGTTTCCTGCGATTGGGCGATGCCGCACGAGACGGCCACGATCTCGGTTGCTTTGCCGGCCTCCTTCAGTCGCGTGGCGGCTTCGACGGCAATTTCGTCGAACGGGTTCATCGACATCTTGACGTTCCCAATATCCACACTGGTGTGATCGGACTTCACACGTACTTTGACGTTGTAGTCCACCACGCGCTTGACGGCTGCAATAACTTTCATGTCACATACCTCAGAATTTTTAGCGTGCTTTCAAACGGGGATGGGCTCTATGGTCACGAGCACCGCATACGATTTGCCCTCAGTCTTGTCAGCGGCTGCGACCTGAGGCGCGAGCCGTAACGGATACGCGTGGCATTCGGAGACCAGCACGTATCCTTGAATCACCGTGCTCGTATGAGCGTCGGGACCGTTGGTGAAGATGCATCCGCGTTCCAGTGCGATGGCAATCGCAATGCATCCGGGAGCGACGGTAACCGGATTGGTGACAAATTGAACGTTCACCCTGTACCGACCTTTCGCGCTCATGACATTGAGAGCCGTACACGGGCGGCCAACAAGGGTGGCGTCCCAGTCTGCGTCACCGTCATATGCCACGGTGACCAACGGTCGGAGCTGCACGACCACATCCTTGTCCCTCAGCGTGACGCCGTTGCCACTCAGAATGACTGAGACACGCGAAATTCCGGGAAACCGTGAGTACGGACCGTCGCGCTTGATGGATGCCAAGCTGACTCGCCATTGAGCGCCGCCGGTCGCGATGGTTTTCGTTACACCACCGCCGTTTCGCCATGGTTCGGGCGGAATGGATTCGATGGGGTACACGTCGATCAGGGACGTCATCCCGTCCTCAGGACACCGCGCCGAGACCGTACTTGCCACTCAGCAGTTCGCCCGTGGCAAAGCGCTCGATCGAGTATGGCTTGAGCGAGACCTCGGTCGGCAGGCCCAGTGCCTCCTGCGCGAGGACGAGACCGACGGTCGGGGACAGCTTGAAGCCGTGGCCGGAGAAGCCATAACCCACCACCAGGCCCTCGATGCCGGGAAGCTTGCCGAGAACGGGGTTCCAGTCGGGCGTGACGTCGTATACGCCCGTCCACGACGACGCGATGCCGGCCGTCTCGTACGCAGGGAAACGCTCGGCAACCTGCGCACCGACATCAACGATGTAGTCCATCGGGATGTCGCCCTGCTCGACGTCCGCGGCAATGAGCTTCTCGCCGACTACGCCTTCGCTGACCAGCATCTGGCTACCGCCGTAGCTGCGGTAATACAGCATGCCAGGCGAAGCCAGATCCTTGAACACCGGCATCGAGAACGTGTACTTCGCGGCGTCGCACTCGAGCGCGAGAACCGCGTGCCGCTCCGGCATGATGGGCAGGGTTTTGCCGGTCCAGCCAGCCAGTTCCGGCGTCCAGATGTTCTGCGTGCTGACGACCATCGACGTCTTGAAGTCGCCGATATCGGTCGACACGCCGACGACCTTGCCGTTCGCGATGAGCACCTTGTTGACGTTGACGTTTTCCTTCACCGTCACGCCGCCGCGGCGGGCCACGCGCGCGAAGCTCGTGGCGACGAGATAGGCGTCGGCGAAACCCGCTTCGGGCTCGTAGCCGATGAGCGCGCAGTCGTCGAAGCGTGCGATGGGGAGCAGCTCGGCGGCTTGCTTCTGGTCGAGGCGTTCGAGCGGAATGCCTTGTTCCTTCTGTTGGTCGAGGGAGGCGCGAAGTGGTTCGAGCTTGTCATCTTCGGAGGCGACGATCATGTACCCGCATTTGACGAGACCGCACGATGCTTCATCGTCGCCGAGATACTCGGAGAAATTGTTGAAGACATGCCACGACTTGCGGGCAAGCTCCACGTTCTCCTTGACGGAGTAATGGGTTCGCAGAATGCCGGACGATTGCGAGGTCGTTCCGGCCCCGATTGTCCCGCGATCAAGGACCAGCACACTTTTCGCGCCCAGTTTGGCCAGATGGAAGGCGACTGAGCTGCCGATAACACCCGCGCCGATTATTACAACGTCATATGTATTCACAATTCGTTCCCCTCTTGAGCAAGGTACGGGCGAAGTGTGAGGGAGCAAAATTTCAAGCGCGAAAATATAAGCGGAAGCAATTCTTAGCAAAAGCGAGCGCACGGGAAGCGGGGATGAGGTCGCGTGACCCTTGGACTGGTACCGAGAAAACCGGACATGGGGGAACGCTTAAATTATGAGGTAGTCGTTTGTCTATGTTTAAGCCCAGTCACAACGTAGAACCCGTCGAAGTTTTGGCCCAGCCGGAGCAGCGCCGCCGGTGCTCTGTCGAAGAGAAGCTCGCGATAGTGCGCGAGACCTTCGAGCCCGGCGCCACGGTTTCGGGGGTTGCCCGTCACCTTCAGGTGAATGCCAATCAGGTGTTCGCCTGCACAAGCACTATCAGGATGGAAGCCTGTCGCCCGTAAGTGCCGGTGAACCGGTGGTACCGGCATCGGAGCTGGTCGACGCGATGAACCAGATTCGCGAACCCCAGCGGCAGCTGGGCATGAAAGCGATGGAAGTGGAAATTCTCCACAAAGCAGTGGAATCGCGGTGGACAGGAGCAACGTGCCCTGGCGTTCGGCCGGTTTCGAATTCCGCTGCGACGACGGCGCCCCCTTGCGCGTCATTTTTGCACTGGACTGCTGGGATCGGGAAGCCACGAGTTGAGCCGCGGCCACGAGAGGTTACACCGGCGACATGGCGCGTGACGCATGCTTCAAGCTGTCGAAAACCGCTTCCATGGTGCGCTGCAAACCGACGGCGAAATCGAGTGGCTGAGCGACAACGGTTCCTGCTACATTGCCGACGAGACGCTGATGTTCTCGCAGAAATCGGCTTGAAGCCGGTCACGACACCCGTCAGAAGTCCGCAGAGAAAACGGAATGGCCGAGCGCTTCGTCAAAACGATGAAGCGTGATTACTTGTCCTGGATGCCCAAGCCGGACGCCAGAACGGCGCTGCGCGAGTTTCGGCGCTCGATGGGTCAGTAGCCGTAGTGTGAGGTCGTGTCAAGGACTACGGGGTTAACTTCAGGCATTTCTTCTGTGGATTCGTATCGCGTGGCACCCTTGGTGTGCAGAACAACTACACCGGACAGGTCACCGATGCCTGCGGCTGCCTCGATCTCCCATGCTAGGGAAAGTCCTTAGTCCGCGGGGCGATGGCCCATTGAGAGGGCGTCGTAATCGCTCCCGCAACACTTTGGATAACATGGTCTTATAAAGAGAGTAACCGGCGCTGATGGTGTCGAGTGCATGAATATTGTCTCTTTAAGGTACCAACCATGGTCGTCGCTCCGCGGCATTGCGCATACACCGGAACTGAAAAAGGAGACATCTATGAATCAGCACCAACCCTATGCCGGAATTTTGACCGCAGTGCCGACGCCTCTCGATGCGGAGGGCAATTTTCGGCGCGGTCCGCTCGTCGAGCACATCAGTAATCTCTCCGCTGCTGGCTCAGACGGGATCGTTCCGCTTGGAGGGACCGGCGAATACACAGCGTTAAGCGGCCAGGAACGACTGCGCGTGGTAGAGGCATCGCTCGAAGCAGCAGGTAATGTGCCCGTGATCCCAGGAATTTTGTCGCCAGGCATAGGCGACGCTATCGACAATGCGAAAGCGTTCGTGCGAGCGGGCGCGAAGGCGCTGATGGTCGTGACGCCCTATTATTTCCGTCCGACGCAGGACGGCATCGTCGATTACTACAAGCGCTTCGCCGATGCAGTGGATGCAGACATCATTCTCTACGAGATCCCATACCGCACTGGCGTCTCTCTGCACTACGAAACCGTAGCGCGCCTCGCGGACATGACTCGTGTCGTGGGTATCAAAGCATGCAATCCTGATCTCGCTCAGCAGATGCGAGCGGCTGAACTTGCATCGACCAAGATTGCGATCCTTAGCGGAGAGGAAGACGTTCTGCCGCTGCACGTAGCGATGGGCGCGGTCGGCGGCATCATCTCGAGCTCTAACCTGATTCCGAAGCAATGGAATCGTGTGTTGTCGTTGGCGAAGAACGGCCAGATCAAGGATGCCATCTCGCTGCATTCGACGTTGCGCCCGCTCATCGACGCGATCTTTGCCGAGCCTAATCCCGCCCCAATCAAAGCGGCGTTGACATTGCAAGGTCTCGACTTTGGTGGTGTGCTGCCGCCGCTTAAGTCCGCCAGCGAAGCGCTCAAGGAGCGTCTTGCTGGCTTGATCCCATCGTTCGTGGCACGGGAATCCGTATAGGCCGCTCTACGTGGAAGGACAACGTGATGCCGTCGGATAGCGAAATTCGTTTTCCCCATCGCAAGTTCGTACAAGCAGTGGGGACGACTGTCCGTTCTGGTGCTATCGACGTACCCATGGTCACTACATCGGGCAAGGCTCCGGTTGCAGGTAATTTCACCGTGGGGCGCTTGGGAACCAACTCCCGTCAAGGTGTTGAGGAGACACTCTCCAAGCCCCTTTATAACGAATTCGGCGTGCACGTGACGTTTTACGACACACCTGGTTTCGCGGCGGGCGAGGCGCAGGTGATGACCAATAACGTGCAATGGGATGTGTTCGATGGGATCGGCGCGTTTGCAATGACCGGCTCGAAGAATGGCTACTGGGTAAGCAAGGTCACCAGAAATGACGTCTGGTGGACCGACCACTACGACGACTTGACGCAGCGCTTTAAGGAGTGGGCATCGTCGTAGGGAAAGCCGGTGCGCGGGGAGAGATTCGTATCCCACGCGAGTTGGTCGAAAAGGGAATGAGGAGGCGTGTATGAGAGGTCGTAACGATGGTTTACTGTACGTCGGACCGGTGACGGTATTCCTGTTCTTCGTGGTATTTGTACCGCTTGCATATGTGGTCTATACGAGTGTGGCGGTAAATGGGGCGTTCTCCTTGTCGGCGTATCGGCGGCTCTTTGCAAGCGCGCTGTTCCTTCGCACGTTATGGTCTACGTTCGAAATAAGCATCATGGCGTCGGTCTGCAGCCTGCTGCTTGGCTATCCAATCGCGATGCATCTCGCCAAACAGACGCCGAAAAAGCGCGCCATTTACATGGTGCTCGTGTTGGTGCCATTTTGGACCAGCATTTTGGTGAAGAGCTATGCCTTTACAGTGTTGCTTGGTCGGGATGGCCTGGTCAACCAGCTCCTGTCGTTCCTCTTCCAGACGCGTGTTCAGGTGCCGATGCTCTTCAACCGAGTCGGCGTGATGGTCGGCATGACAAACTACCTGATCCCCTTCATTGTGTTCCCAGTGCTCGCGAGCCTACTCGCGATCGATAAATCTCTGTATCGCGCGTCCGAGATCATGGGTGCGAAGCCACCGCGTATCTTCTTTCGTATTACGCTACCGCTCAGCATGCCTGGCGTCGCCGCGGCAGCGCTCAGCACGACTGTCATGTCGATGGGATTCTTTGTCATTCCCGCGTTGCTTGGCGGACGCAAGGACGCAATGATGTCAAACCTCGTTGACTTTTATACTCGCGAAACGATGGACTGGAACATGGCTTCCGCAATCGGCGTGATCCTGCTCGGCATTGTGACACTCGCAGCGATCGGCGCTGATCACTTCCAGAGGCGCGACGCAAAGGAAAAGGTGATGGCATGAGCACCACTGCTAAACTGAGTCCACCTACGAAGCAGAGCATTCTCGTCGACGTACTCGGACAGCGATATGCGCGGCTGCGCAACGTTATTGCGATTGCGGTATATGCGTTCATCCTTGTTCCTACGCTTATCGTTATTCCGATCTCGTTCGGCGGAAGTGGAGAGTTGACCTTTCCACCGCGAGTTTGGTCGCTCGAGCTCTATCAAACCCTCTTCAGTTCGAGCAACTGGGTCGGTCCGATTTTGCAGAGCCTGAAAGTTGCGTTCTTCACGACGGTCGCTTCGGTGTTGATCGGCGTTCCGGCTGCATACGGTCTTGTGCGCTTTGAGTTTCCTGGCAAGCGCTTCGTGATGCTGCTGATCATGAGCCCGATTCTCGTACCGGTAATCGTCATGTCGCTTGGCCTGTATTTGTATCTGTCGCGTCTGCATATGGTGGGCACGACGGCGGGCCTTGTCGTGAGTCACGTCGCATACGTGACACCTTTCATGATGATGACTGTAATGGCCGGGGTGAAGAAGCTTGATCCCGCGTTGGAGTTTGCCACGACCATCATGGGAGCGAAGCGGCAAACTGTGTTTCTCAAGGTAGTCCTGCCGCAAATCAAGCCGTCTATCCTTGCCGGAGCGCTCTTTGCTTTTCTGGTCTCGTTTGATGAAGTGGTCATCGCATGGTTTCTCACGAGCCCCACGACAACCACGTTGCCGGTCCGTATGTACAGCAGCATCCAGTGGGATATTTCCCCGGTGATTGCCGCCGTATCCGCACTTTTGACTTTTCTATCGCTTGTTTTCTGCTGCCTGTCCGCGTTCTTGCAACCTGCGGCGCCTGAGTCGGCACACTGACGTCGGAGAAGAGAATGTCACACGCAATGGTCGAAAAATCTGCAAACCCGCTTCAAATTGGTGTGGAAAGCACGTTGTCCGGCACACGAACGAACGAAGACATGATCGCGTTCCGTAGCATCAGCAAGAGCTACGGCGCTTCGGTTGCGCTTCACGCCATCGATCTTACCGTGAAGAAAGGGGAGTTCCTGAGCCTGCTCGGACCCAGTGGCTCGGGAAAGAGCACTATTCTCAACATCATCGCGGGCGCCGTCGCGCCGAGCACGGGCACGATCGTGCTCGACGGAAAAGACGTGTCGACAGTTCCACCCCGCGAGCGCGGACTCGGCATGGTGTTTCAGAATTACGCATTGCTACCGCATCTCAATGTGTTCGATAACGTCGCGTTTCCGCTGCGCATTCGCGGCATATCGAAGGCGGAGATTGCGCAACGCGTGCGCAATGCGCTGGAGCGCGTGGGTCTCGTTGGCTATGAAAATCGCAAACCGCGCGAATTGTCAGGCGGCCAGCAGCAGCGTGTGGGCATCGCGCGTTGCATCGTCTATTCGCCTTCTGTAATCTTGATGGACGAGCCTCTCGGCGCTCTCGACAAGAAGCTGCGCGATCAGTTACAAGGCGAAATCAAGCGGCTGCATCGTGATCTCGGCACCACGCTCGTTTACGTCACGCACGACCAGGAAGAGGCGCTCAACCTTTCCGATCGCGTGTGCCTGATGAATGGTGGCCGCATTGCGCAACTCGGTACGCCCGACGAGTTGTACTTCGAGCCGGTGAGCGAGTTCGTGGCGGACTTCGTTGGGGAATCAAACCTGCTCGAAGGTGCTGTGGAGGGCACCGGTCTCGTCCGTCTTAAGGACGGCACCATGCTGAAGGTCCGCAACACAGAAGGTCATGTGCCCAGCTCGAACGTAAAGGTGCTCGTGCGTCCCGAGAAAATCTCCGTGATGGAGGAAACCGAAACCGGGGCGCCTGCGGACGCAGACACAAATGTATATAGCGGCGTAATCGCACAGGTATCCTTTGTTGGCGGAATGACGCGCTTCGAGCTACAACTCTCGACCGGTGCTACGCTCCTCGTGAAGACCATTTCGGCGCGCGCCGCGGAGCGGTCACCCATCGGCCATCCACTGACAGTGTGCTGGTCCGCCCGCGATAGCGTTGTCCTGAAAAGGTAATCGCGCCATGACTCGAAATAGCATCGTAGACAAGATGGTCGAACTGGCAGGCAGTGCGAATGTGCTGACCGAGGTCGACGACATGGCGCCGCATTTGATTGACTGGCGAAAGCGGCATACTGGATTGGCTGCATGCGTGGTGTTTCCGCGCAGCGTGGAGCAGGTATCGAAAGTGCTCGCGTGGTGCAACGATGCGGGCGTGAAGGTTTTTCCGCAAGGCGGCAACACGAGCGTGTGTGGTGGCTCGATACCCGATGAAAGCGGAAACTCTATCCTGCTTAATCTCGCGAAAATGAATCGCATCGTCGAGGTCAACGCGGAAAACAATTCGATGACAGTCGAGGCTGGTTGCATCCTTGCCGATATCCAGGAAGCTGCGTTCGCTGCAAACCGTCAATTTCCGCTGACACTCGGTGCGGAAGGCTCCTGCCAGATAGGCGGCAACCTCGCGACGAATGCGGGTGGAACCAACGTCGTGCGCTTCGGCAATACGCGCGACCTCGTGCTCGGTCTCGAAGTGGTCCTTGCGGACGGCCGCGTGTGGAGCGGTCTGCGCACACTCCGGAAGAATAACAGTGGCTACGACCTGAAGAACTTGTTCGTCGGTGCGGAAGGCACGTTGGGTGTCATTACGCGGGCGTGCCTCAAGCTTTTTCCGAGGCCAGGGGCCATGGCCACTGCCATGATTGGGCTTGATTCCGTCGAGGCTGCTGTCAGCGAAGGCCTCAAACTTCAGGCCGCATTCCCTGGTGAATTGGTGGGATTGGAGTTGATCTCCCAAAGCGAGTTCGAGATTTCGCTGCGTCACGGCACGAACATGCGCAATCCTTTCGAGAAGACGCCGAAATGGACGGTACTGGTCGAACTTGCCGCGGCCACCGGCAGCAGCGCACAGCTTGCCGACTGGCTCGCCGGTGCACTGGAGAAATCACTCGCCAGCGGCGCGATCACAGACGCTGTAATTGCGTCGAGCGAGCAGCAGCGCGCCGATCTGTGGCGCATCCGCCATCATGTGACTGAAGCGAACGGACGCGAAGGCATGGGCCTCACGCACGACATCGCCGTTCCAACTTACCGCATTCCAGACTTCGTTGAGCTTGCAGGCACCGCGCTCGCCGAGCATTATCCGGATGCGGTTCCTGTGGTTGTGGGCCACATGGGCGACGGTAATCTGCACTACATCGCAATGTTCAGCCACCAATATTGGACAACGTTGGGCGACAAGCAAGGGACGCAACTGAAGCTGAGTCATCTGCTCTATGACATTGCAGCGGGTATGGGTGGCACGTTTAGCGCAGAACATGGTATCGGGTCACTACATGTTCCTGAAATGTCAGTCTACAAGGACGCGACAGAAATCGCCCTCATGCGTCAAATCAAGGAACTGCTCGATCCGTGCAATACGATGAATCCAGGTCGCGTCGTCCCGAGCGTGTGAGCAGGATCTGCTCCAATGTCAACGTCCTTCGCGAAGCCGCTCGACGACGCTTGTCCGACTTCGTGTCTCGCTGTCTCGAAGGCGGTGTGGAAGACGAAGTGAAAATGGACCGCAGTCCCAAGGGCGTTACCGATGCCGTTCCCCAAGATTGAAATGACCCGAAGAATTCAGGCGGGTCAGGCTGCTTGGAAGCGTTGCTGGAAGTCCGTTCTCTTGGATAACCATCAGTTATGTGCAACATCAGGGAATCGGATGCTGTCGAACTCTCTTTTTTTGATTTGTTAATTTTGGTATACCTGCGGAGCTCGGTTTTTCGGAGATGTTGCATCGAGTCGACGACTCGAGAACTGCTAGCGGCGAGCAAAAAGATCGCGGACCGCTCCCTCGCAGGGGCAAACTAACTTTAGCGAGGTCGTTCCATGTTGAAAGATTCAAAGAAGGTGTTGCCGCGCCGGCGATTCCTGCAGGCCGCGGGATCGACGCTGCTCTCGGCTAGTATCGCGTCTCCGATGATTGTCACTTCTCGCAAGGCATTGGCAGCCGGAAAGCTGACTGTTGTGAGTTGGGGAGGGGATTATCACGCGGCTGTAGAGGAAGCACTCGCGAAGCCGTTCGAGAAGGAGTTTGGCGTACAGGTGACGTTGGTTGACACACCGGATTTGGCGAAGGTCAAGGCTCAGGTGATGACAAATAACGTTCAGTGGGACGTTTTCGACGCAGTTGGACCGATGGCGATGACAGGCTCGAAGAACGGTTACTGGGAACCGCTGGACCCCACGCTGTTCAATCGAGGTGACCTGATCGCTCCTGTCACGAAGGATGCGGTGCCATTTTACGGCTTCGCTGGTGGCATCTGCTGGGACGAGAGCAAGTTCCCGGCAGGCAAACATCCGACGACGTTTGCGGAAATGTTCGACGTCAAGAAATTTCCTGGCCAGCGCGGATTGCGCAATCGGGCCAGCGAGACGCTCGAGATTGCTTTGCTGGCCGACGGGGTACCACCGGAAAAGATGTATCCCCTTGACGTCGAACGTGCGTTCCGCTCCCTCGATCGAATCAAGCCTTACGTCGGGAAGTGGATTGACCAGACGCCGCAAACAGTCTCGCTGGTCGAGGCAGGGCAGATCGACTTCAGCTACACATATACCACGCGGGTCAAAGACGCAAATGCAGCCGGGAAAAATCTTGGCTTCTCGTTCAAGCAGACCATTATTGGCCTTGAGTATCTGGTTGTGTTGAAAAATGCTCCGAACAAAGCAAATGCAATGAAGTTTCTGCAGTTTGCCATGCGTCCCGATCGGCAAGCCGCCTTCCTCAGTTTGACGGGTGATATGCCGGCAAGTCGCTCAGCGCAGCCTATGCTGAAGCCTGAAGTGAGAAAGTGGTTGCCAGACACTTCGAATAAGATGAACCTCATAACGAACGACGCATGGTGGGCAGACCATTACGAAGACCTCACCCAGCGGTTCAAGGAATGGGTAATGAGTTGAGCAAGAATTAATCTGTCGCCGGTATCTGTGATTTATATGAAGAGTCGCGAATGCGGGATGCCATGGAAGGGAATAGTCAATGAAATACTCGAATCTTGTAGACCGCCTGCAAGGGAAGAGGACGTCTGCGTGGGATATTCATCGCGTCGCGTTGAAGGCGCTTTCGACCGGCGAGGACGTCATCGTGCTGACTGTGGGCGATCCTGAATTCGCGACACCACCTGCGATTATTGAAACTGCTGTCTCGGCGTTACGTGCTGGCGACACGCATTACAGCACCGTCAACGGACGTGAACCTTTGCGAGCTGCTATTGCAGAGAGGCACGTTCGTATGACGGGGGTCCCCACGAGCGCTGACAACGTGATCGTCACTCCGGGGGCGCAAAACGGATTGTTCGCCGCATCGCTTTGTCTATTGGAGCCGGGCGACGAGGTGATCGTACCCGAACCCCTTTACCTTACCTACGAAGCTTGCGTGCGCGCTGCGGGCGCCATACTCGTCGCGGTTCCCGTCGATCGATTTCGTGCTTTTCATCTTGACTGCGACGCTCTGGAGGCGGCAGTTACGCAGCGAACGCGTGCGATTTTCTTTGCCACACCTTGCAACCCGACCGGGGTAGTTTTCCCACGCTCCGACCTTGAACGGATAGCGGAAATCGCGTGCCAAAACGATTTGTGGGTATTGTCAGATGAGGTTTATGCAGGTATCACGTTTGAGCGTGACCACGTCAGTATCGCGTCGCTGCCTGGTATGGCAGAGCGCTGTGTGACGCTCGGTAGTCTGTCTAAATCGCATGCGATGGCGGGGTGGCGGGTCGGTTGGGCAATCGGGCCCATTGAACTGATCGAGCACATGGGGCGACTTGCCTTGGCGATGCTGTTTGGTCTGCCGGGGTTTGTCCAGCAGGCAGCACTGACTGCTCTGGATAATGAGGAATCCATCGTTGCGGAGATTCGGGAGATTTATAGGCGGCGGCGCGACTTGGTGTTCGAGCGACTGCAGGGCGTACAAGGGTTACGTTGCTTGTTGCCGGAGGCCGGGATGTTCATGCTGATCGACGTCAGCGGTACCGGACTCGATCCCGTGGATTTCTCTTGGAAGCTCTTCCGCGCGCAAGGTGTCTCCGTTATCGACGCAAGCGCCTTTGGCGACAGTGCGCACGGTTTCGTGCGATTAGGCTTCGTTGTTGACGACGCTCGGCTAGAGGAAGCATGTGACCGGATCGAACGCTTCGTCGAATCGTTGCAACTTTAACGAGCGCGAAAAGCGATTCCGTGCATATGGACGTCGCGCGGACGTGTGACATCACCGATGTCGAAGGCGCCAATACATTCGAGCGTCTGATCTACCGGGGTAGCGCCTTTTGGGCTGCCTCGCCTGTGATGTTTTTCGCGTGCGGGAAAGCCAACGTCTCGGCAAGCACGCGTGCTCGTGGGCCCCGCAGATCCTCAAGCAATGGCACGCCGGATGCGCAGCGGTCGCACAAGTACGGTCAACGGAAAAGCTTTGAACGTCCCCCGAATCATTTCGCCCAGGACCGGGCTTTCTGAACGACGAAATCGATGAGCGTTCGGGTTGCGAGGGTCTGGTAGCGGCCGGGCATTCGAAGCAGGAACATGCGTGTTCCGAACACGCTCAGACGCCAGTTGTGCAGGGCGGTGACTACGCGTCCGTCGGTCGCATCCTGTTCGACGACGTAGTCGGGCACGAGACCCACTCCCAGGCCGGCCAGGATGGCCTCCCGCAGAAACTGGAAGTTCTCGGACGCCAACGTTGGGTGTAGCGTCAGCTCACGCCTTTCCTCACCTTGGTAGGCCGAAACTCTCAAGTCGCGTCCAGTGACGGCCGACGTAATCAGTGGAACGTTGCTGAGGTCTTCCAGGCACGACGGCATTGCGTGCTCGCGCGCATACTCGAATGATGCACAGGTGACGTAACGGACCTGCGCGAGCTCGACAGCAACCATTTGCTGCGGCGGCTCGGACATTACGCGCACGGCTACGTCTACTTCCTCGCGCAAGAGGTCGTCGACTCGGTTGTCGAACAGCAGATCAAGCGAAATATCAGGATAGGAGCGCTTGAACTCGATCAGCCAACTGGACATTACCATATGTCCGAAGCCGGTTGGCAAGCTCAGCCTGACGGACCCATGTAGTCCCTTACCAAGTGTGGCCACCGATTCCCTTGCGGCGAGCACTTCATCGCGAATGACGCGGCCATGGTTGTAGAGGCGCTGGCCAACCTCGGTGAGTTCAACGCGCCGCGTGGTGCGCCGCATCAATTGCATGCCGACAGATTTCTCGAGCTGGGTCAGGTGGTAGCTGATGTTGGCCCGGCTCATCTTCATGTTCCGCGCCGCGAGGCTGAGATTCCCGGCCTCCACAATGTCGACGAAGAGTGCGAGCGAGTGGGCATCCATTGAGTTCTGGTCCGTCAAAAATCCTTGACAGAATGTTCATTTTCTTTGGGATTGTCAAGCCAGATCGATGTGCGAACAATACCTCTAAATTCACAGGAGATTCCATGTCGCTCGATCAAGAAACCTTCCAGCTCCTCAAGGACAGCGTTCAGCGCTTCGTTCGGGAACGGCTCATGCCCGCTGAGGATCACGTAGAGGAACACGACGAGGTTCCAGCGGATATCGTGAACGACATGAAGGAACTCGGGCTGTTCGGGATTTCGATTCCCGAGGAATACGGTGGCATCGGCTTGAGCATGGCGCAGGAGTGCGAGGTGGCCTACGAGCTGGGTCATACCGCGCTGGCGTTCCGGTCGGTGGTCGGTACGAACATCGGCATCGGCTCGCAAGGGATCTTGATGGACGGCACGGCCGAACAGAAGGCCGAGTACCTGCCGCGCATCGCGAGTGGTGACCTGATCGTCTCGTTCGCGCTCACAGAGCCCGATGCCGGCTCGGACGCAGCATCGATCAAGACCAAGGGCGTGAAAGAGGGGAGCGATTACCTCCTCAGTGGGACCAAGCGTTTCATCACCAATGCCCCGCGCGCTGGTGCCTTCACTCTGATGGCGCGTACAGAAGGCGCTGGTGCCGGCGGCATCACGGCGTTCATCGTTCCGGCCGGCCTGCCGGGGCTTTCGCTCGGCAAGCCGGACCGCAAGATGGGCCAAAGGGGCACCAAAACCTGCGACGTGAACCTGGACAGCGTGCGCGTGCCGGCGGCCAATATCATCGGTGGTGAACCAGGCAGGGGCTTCAAGACGGCAATGAAGGTGTTGGATCGTGGCCGCCTGCACATTTCTGCTCTGGCCTGTGGCATGGCGAGCCGCATTCTGCAGGAGAGCGTGGCCTATGCTCAACAGCGCAAGCAGTTCGGGCAGCGCATTGGCGACTTCCAGTTGGTCCAGGCAATGCTGGCCGACAGCCAGGCAGAACTGCTGGCCGGTTGGTCCCTGGTGCAGTCGGTGGCACGCCGCTACGACGCGAAGCCTTTCGGCGTGAGCGATCCGGACGTCAGCATGCAAGCGTCGTGCACGAAGATGTTCACCACTGAAATGGTGGGCCGCGTCGCGGACCGTGGGGTTCAAATCCATGGCGGCTCTGGCTACATCAACGAGTACAAGGTCGAGCGGTTCTACCGCGATGTGCGACTGCTGCGCCTCTACGAGGGCACCACGCAGATCCAGCAGCTTGTCATCGGCAAGCAATTGATGAAGGCGGCGTGAGGTTGACCATGTCCGACATCCTCAACGGCGTTGCCGTTATCACTCTCGACAACCCCCCGGTCAACAGCTTGGCCCACGCATTGCGCGAGCGCATCGTGCAGCGACTCGACGAGGCGTTGGCCGATCCCGACGTGCGCGCGATCGTGCTCACCGGCAATGACAAGGCGTTCTCGGCTGGTGCAGACGTCACAGAGTTCGGCACGCCGCGCCAACTGCACGAGCCTATCCTGCGCTCCGTTATTTCGCGTCTCGAGCAGAGCACCAAGCCGGTCGTGGCGGCTATTAGCGGCGTGGCCCTCGGCGGGGGGCTCGAACTCGCGCTCGGCTGCCATGGGCGAGTCGCGCACGAGGCGGCGCGGATCGGCTTGCCTGAGATCACCCTGGGTCTCATTCCTGGCGCGGGCGCGACGCAGCGCCTGCCTCGCTTGGTGGGAATCGAAATCGCCCATTCTCTGATGTCTAGCGGTAAGCCGCAAAGTGCTCGGCAGCTGGCGAAGTCTGGACTGTTCGACGACGTAGTAGCCAGTGACGTGGTCGGGGCAGCTGCTGCTCGCGCGGCGATGCTCGCTGAACAAGGCCTGCCTTATCCGCGAGCGTGCGAATGCGAGCTCGACGCCACTGCGGTCCAAGCAGTGGTTGACGCGCAACGGGAAAAACTCACAGCACGCCAACGGCTCCAACCTGCGTATGGAGCCCTGCTTGATGCCCTGGCTGCGTCTACGTTGCCTTTCGATCAAGGTATGAAAAAGGAGCGCGAGCTTTTCCTCGCTCTCGTGCCCACGACGGCGGCGCAGGCGCTGCGCTACCAATTCAAGGTCGAACGAGAGGCCACCAAGCTTCCCCCGCAATTTCAGGCGCCCGCGCGTCAGGTGAAATCTGTCGCGGTGATTGGGGCTGGCACGATGGGCTCCGGCATCGCAATCGCTGCGCTTGATTCCGGTTTGAGTGTGCTGTTGCTTGAGCAGGATGACGCCGCGCTTGAACGGGGGCGGCGGCGTATCGTCGACCACTATGAAGGGCGGATCGCCGCGGGCAAGCTTTCGACCGAGACTGCGTCGTCCAACATTTCGCGCTTGCTCGCGAGTACGTCGTGGGAGTACCTGCAGGCAGCAGATTTGGTGATCGAGGCTGTCTTCGAAGAGCTTGCCGTCAAGCAAGAGGTGTTCCGAAAGATCGATGCACACGCTCGCGCCGGTGCGGTCTTGGCTACGAACACGTCCTACCTAGACATCGACGCGATTGCAGCGGTGACGTCGCGTCCGCAGGATGTGCTGGGCTTGCATTTCTTCAGCCCGGCGCACGTGATGAAGCTGCTCGAGGTGGTCCGAGGAGCGGAGACGGCACCCGACATTCTCGCCACCGGCATGGCCCTCGGTGTGGCTCTCAAGAAAATGCCGGTGCTGACCGGGAATGCATTCGGATTCATCGGCAACCGCATTTACAACGCTTACCGGCGTCAGTGCGAATTCATGCTTGAGGACGGGGCATGGCCTGAAGATGTCGACAATGCTTTGACCGCCATGGGCTTTGCCATGGGACCGTTTGCTGTCGCCGATTTGTCTGGCCTCGACATCGCTTGGCGTATGCGCAAGTCGCAAGCCGCCGAACGTGATCCACGTGAGCGCTACGTGGCCATACTGGATCGGTTGTGTGAGTCGGGCCGCCTCGGGCGAAAAACGGGTGCCGGCTACTACACCTATGTAGATGGCAAGCAGACGAGAACGACCGACGCCACTGTTCGCGAAGTGATCCTGCAGGCGAGCGCGCAGCGCGGCGTCGTCCGTCGGACACTGGCGCCTGAAGAAATCCAGCGTCGCGCTTTGCTTTCGATGGTTAACGAGGCTGCGCTGCTGCTCGCTGAAGGTGTGGCGAGTCGACCCAGCGACGTCGACGTAGTACTGGTACAGGGCTATGGTTTCCCTCGCTGGGAGGGCGGTCCAGTGTTCTGGGCTCGCCAGCAGGATCGCACTCGACTCGAGACCGATCTCAAGCGCCTGGCGGATGAAGCAGGGCATGGCTTCATCTTGGCCGATCTTAATCCGCTGCTCGCAGCCTGATAGAGACATCATGAATCTTCCCCAAGCCTTTATCTGTGACGCTATTCGCACACCTTTCGGCCGTTACGGCGGCGTACTTTCCAGCATTCGCGCCGATGATCTCGGCGCCATCCCACTCAAGGCGCTGATGGTGCGCAACCCGGGCGTGGACTGGGCGGCGGTGACCGACGTCCTGTTCGGCTGCGCCAACCAAGCCGGTGAGGACAATCGCAATGTGGCCCGCATGAGCGCGCTGTTGGCAGGGCTCCCGCTCGAAGTACCGGGAGCTACGATCAACCGCCTCTGCGGGTCAGGCCTCGATGCCGTGGGCTCGGCGGCGCGCGCGATCAAGTCCGGTGAAGCCGGTCTCATGATTGCCGGCGGTGTGGAGAGCATGAGCCGTGCGCCATTTGTGATGCCCAAGGCTGAGACGGCATTCGGTCGTGCCAATGCGGTGTACGACACCACGATCGGCTGGCGCTTTGTGAACAAGCTCATGAAGGCGCAGTACGGCGTGGACTCCATGCCGGAGACAGCGGAGAACGTGGCTGACGACTACAAGATTGAGCGCGAGGCCCAGGACCGTATGGCGCTGGCGAGCCAACAGAAGGCCGTGGCCGCCCAGCAGGCTGGCCACCTGGCGCGGGAGATCACACCGGTGACCATTCCTCAGAAGAAGGGTGAGCCGATTGTGGTCGCGAAAGACGAGCATCCGCGCGAGACCAGTATGGAGGCGCTGGCTAAGCTCAAAGGCGTAGCGCGCGAGGGCGGCACTGTCACGGCCGGCAATGCCAGCGGCGTAAACGACGGCGCTTGCGCGCTGCTGTTGGCCGATGAAGCAAGCGCCGCCAGGCACGGCTTGACCCCAAAGGCCCGTATCGTCGGCATGGCCACGGCCGGAGTAGCGCCGCGCGTGATGGGCATCGGTCCTGCACCGGCCACCCAGAAAGTACTCGCGCAAACCGGACTCACCTTGGACCAGCTCGATGTGATTGAACTCAACGAAGCGTTCGCTGCACAGGGCCTCGCCGTGCTGCGGATGCTTGGTTTGAAAGATGACGACGAGCGAGTCAACGCTTGGGGCGGGGCCATCGCCCTTGGCCATCCGCTGGGCGCCAGCGGAGCGCGGTTGGCTACGACCGCAGTGAATCGTCTGCACGCGACCGGTGGCCGCTACGCGCTAGCCACGATGTGCATCGGGGTCGGGCAAGGGATCGCGGTAATTCTGGAACGGGTCTGACTGCTCGGCCGTGGCTAGCAATCACCAAAGCTCATTTGAATTTCAGAGGGAAGTGGCATGAGAGTTTTTGTCGCTGTCAAACGCGTTGTGGACTACAACGTTAAGGTCCGCGTGAAGTCGGACAACACGGGCGTGGATATCGCGAACGTGAAGATGTCGATGAACCCGTTCGATGAAATCGCCGTGGAAGAAGCGGTGCGCCTGAAGGAAGCGGGCGTGGCGACCGAAGTGGTCGCAGTGTCGGTCGGCGTTGCGCAGGCGCAGGAAACGTTGCGTACGGCGTTGGCGATCGGCGCGGATCGCGCGATCCTCGTCGAATCGAACGACAGCGTCGAGCCGCTGGCCGTCGCGAAGATCCTGAAGGCGCTGGTCGACAAGGAACAGCCGCAACTGGTGATCCTCGGTAAGCAGGCGATCGACGACGATTCGAACCAGACGGGCCAGATGCTGGCTGCGCTGGCGGGTCTGCCGCAAGCGACGTTCGCATCGAAGGTGACGATCGCTGATGGCAAGGCAACGGTCGCGCGTGAAGTCGACGGCGGCGCGGAAACGCTGTCGCTGACGCTGCCGGCGGTCGTGACGACCGATCTGCGCCTGAACGAGCCGCGCTACGTGACGCTGCCGAACATCATGAAGGCGAAGAAGAAGCCGCTCGAAACCGTGAAGCCGGAAGATCTTGGCGTGGACGTGACGCCGCGCCTGAAGACGCTGAAGGTTGCGGAACCGCCGAAGCGCGCGGCCGGCGTGAAGGTGCCGGACGTGAAGACGCTGGTCGAGAAGCTGAAGACCGAAGCCAAGGTGCTGTAAGAGGGAGCGGAAAGAAATGACGATTCTGGTGATTGCAGAACACGATAACGCATCGATCAAGGCAGCGACGCTGAACACAGTGGCTGCTGCGCACGAAGTTGCCAAATCCGTCGGCGGCGACATTTACGTGCTGGTCGCGGGTAACAATGCGCAAGCGGCTGCGGATGCGGCGGCGAAGATTGCAGGCGTCAGCAAGGTCCTGCTGGCCGACGCACCGCAACTGGCCGCAGGCCTCGCGGAAAACGTCGAGGCAACCGCGCTGAACATCGCGAAGGACTATTCGCACATCCTGGCGCCGGCGACCGCCTACGGCAAGAACATCGCGCCGCGTATCGCCGCGAAGCTCGATGTCGCGCAGATCTCGGACATCACGGCGGTCGATTCGGCCGATACGTTCGAGCGCCCGATCTACGCGGGCAACGCGATCGCGACGGTGCAGTCGAGCGACGCGATCAAGGTGATCACGGTGCGTTCGACGGGCTTTGACCCGGTTGCAGCGGAAGGCGGCAGCGCAGCCGTCGAGAAGATCGAAGCGACAGCCGACGCAGGCAAATCGCAGTTCGTGAGCCGCGAAGTGACTAAGCTGGACCGTCCGGAACTGACGTCGGCGAACATCATCGTTTCCGGCGGCCGTGGCCTCGGCAGCGGCGAGAACTACACGAAGGTGCTGGAGCCGCTGGCGGACAAGCTGCAGGCTGCACTCGGCGCATCGCGCGCGGCAGTCGACGCCGGCTACGTGCCGAACGACTATCAGGTGGGCCAGACCGGCAAGATCGTCGCACCGCAGCTGTACATCGCGGTCGGCATCTCGGGCGCGATCCAGCACCTGGCCGGCATGAAGGATTCGAAGGTGATCGTCGCGATCAACAAGGATCCAGAAGCGCCGATCTTCAGCGTGGCCGATTACGGTCTCGTCGACGATCTCTTCTCGGCAGTACCCCTACTGGTGTCCGACCTGAGCTAACCGCCGGCCTCAACGTTTGTGCGCATTCGGAACGATTATGTCGACAGCGAATGAGAAGGTTCGCGCCGAAGCGGCGCGACTTGCCGATAAGGACGATGCTTCGCTTTGGCGCTGGTTTTCCGAACTCTATGAGGAAGGAAGGATCCGATGGTGTCGGTCGGCAAGCGGGTGGTTGGTCAGTGTCGACCACAAGCATCTCGCCACCGAGAAAGACTTCGACGCAGCAATTCGCGTGTCGCGACTGCGCTTCCGAACGAAAGATTCGCACTGAGCAAGCCGTTTCCGGAAACACGTGCGCCCAGTTTCAGATGGGCGCACGGCGACCGGAGGCCTGACTATTCCATGATCGGCTTGCTCGTATCGGTGCCGAACCATTGAATGGAAAGCTTGGTCAGGGTCCCATCCTGCCGCATCGATTCGAGCGCCGTGTCGATCGCGTTCGCGAACTTCGGATTTCCTTTTCGGAACGGGATGCCCATCTGGATGCTCGTACCGGCGAGCACACCTCCCGGACGCAACGGAAGACTGACCTTCTTCAGGATGTACGGGAGTGTGAGTCGATCGCCCAGGGCTGCATCGACGCGGCCAGCCGCCAGATCACGGAATTTCTCCGGCGGCCCTGGATAAACCTGCACGCCAACACCGGGAACAGACTTCGCGAGATCGGCAAAATTCGTCCCTAGCACGACGCCGACCTGTTTGCCTTTCAGTTCATCAAGCGATTTGAAGTTTCGCTTGTCGTCGGCACGTTGGATTAGCTGGACAGCCGAGTAGATGTACGGCTTGGAGAAGTCGAGTGTGGCCTGACGCAGCGGGGTGATGGCGACTTCGTTCACGATAACGTCGAACTTGCCGGCCTGAAGTCCGGCGATGATGCCGGACCACTCCGTCGTGATGAAACGTGGCGTGAGCCCCATTCTGCTCGCGACCACCTTTGCCACGGCTACGTCGAAGCCGTCGAGCTCGCCGGCTTCGTTTCGATAGTCAAAGGGGGGATAGGTGCCTTGGACTCCGATCGTTAATACCCCCTTTGCCCGGACCGCATCAAGCAAATCTTCGGCATGCACCGAAGGAGTCAGGAAATCGATGGCAAGGCACACCATCGGTCCTTGCAGAAGCCACTTCACGTTTTTCATGCGAAGCCCTTTCGAATTGCGTTATATGGTCAGAGAAGACGGCACCTAGGACGCGAAGCCGTCGTGAGCGATTGGGTTCAGCAGACTCGAGAATTCACTCGTTTTCCCGAGTTGTCGGGCGGTAGATGCGGCGATGACAGGTATCGCCGCCTAATGAAAGCCGGGATGCGCCTTGCCGCTAATTAACCGGCTGACTCGTATCGGCACCGAACCATTGCATCGAAAGCTTGCGCAGGGTTCCGTCCTGGCGCATCGAGTTGAGTGCATCGTTGATCGCTTTGGCGAACTTCGGGTTACCTTTGCGAAACGGAATTCCCATCTCGAAGCGCGCTCCTGGTAGTACAGCACCCGGACGCAGTGGCAGGTTGGACTTCTTCAGAATGAACGGAAGTGTCAGCCGATCGTCGAGCGCGGCGTCAATCCGGCCGGCAGCAACATCGCGCAGCTTCTCAGGCAGACCGGGATAGATCTGAACTGCCACACCAGGAATACTCTTTGCAACGTCGGCAAAGTTGGTGCCGCTGACGACGCCCAGAGTCGTCCCTTTGAGCTCCCCCGGCGACTTGAATTCGCGCTTGTCGTCGCCTCGTTGAATCAACTGGACGGCCGAGTACGTGTACGGTTGTGAAAAATCGAGCGATTGCTGGCGTTGCGGCGTGATCGAAACTTGGTTCACGATGACGTCGAACTTGCCTGCTTGGAGTCCGCCGATGATGCCGGACCATTCGGTCGTAATGAACTCCGGCTTAAGACCCATCCGCGCAGCAATGGCCTTCGCGATGTCTACATCGAAGCCGTCGAGCTGATTCGCGTCATTGCGAAATCCAAACGGCGGATAGGTACCCTCAAGACCGATCTTGAGTACACCACTCGCTTTTGCTGCGTCGAGCAGGTCTTCGGCGTGTGCGGTCGTGGTCGCGAAATTGATACTGATCGCAATCAAGACACTTCGGAATAACCACTTCGAGCATTTCATAAAATGTCTCCAAACACGTAAATTTAGTTTTATGCTTAAAGCTTGCTGCATTAGTCGATTGCGAAAAAACAGGTGAAGATCGAGGTTGCTTTCCTCCTTTGTCCGCCATTCAATGTCGGCTTTCACAGTGCATTGGTTTTGGCTGAGGACGACGTCTTATCCGCGCAGTCATCGCGAGACGCTCTGTCAACGTAGTGTCGATGCCATTCGAAGTGGATGCGGTCAATGGCTACTGGTGAATCGACGCATTGCGACTTCGACACAGCAGGATCAAGTCGTTAGGCCGGACCAAAATGGCTCACGCTGCCCTAGCTGAGGACCGAACGGAAGTAGATCTCCCGAAGTCTTGTCGCGATTGGGCCTGGTCGTCCTGAACCTATGACATGGTCATCGATCTTCACGACCGGCAGCGCAATGATGACTGCCGCGTTGATGAAGGCTTCTTTTGCCGTTCGAACTTCCTCGACCGTGAACATTCTTTCTTCTATCTTGAGTGCACACTCTTTCGCCAAGGTAAGGATAGAGTGGCGTGTGACACTAGGGAGAATCGCATCGGAAAGGTGGCGGGTGACGATTTTGTCGTCTTCAGTGACGATGAACGCGGACGACGACGCACCTTCGGTAACATAGCCGTCCTCGACGAGAAGAGCCTCCCGCGCGCCGGCTTCAGATGCGGTTTGAGCCGCAAGTACCTGAGCGAGCAGCATGGTTGACTTGATGTTTCGACGTGCCCATCGTTGCTCCGGCAGACTGACTACGGAGATTCCTGTCTCGTAAGCCGGAACGTTCACGACCGGATGTGCCTGCGTGAACATAAAGACTGTCGGGCGCGTGGCTTCTGGAAACGTGAAGCTGCGGTCGGCAACCCCCCGAGTTACCTGAAGATAGATCCGACCCTCGTCGAGGTTATTCCTTTTGATGAGTTCGGCTTGAAGATTGATCCACTCCTCGGTCGTATGCGGTTTCTCAATGCTGAGCATTGCCAATGAGCGATCGAGGCGCATAAGGTGACCGAGGTTGTCTATCGTTCGCCCGTTAACCACGCCGAAAACTTCGTATACGGCATCTGCAAAGAGGAAGCCTCGGTCCAGTACGGAGACTACCGCTTGGCTCTCGGGGACAAACGAGCCATTCAGGAAGAAAGTACGTTCGGTGTGCATGTTCCAGAACCTTCGATGACAAAATGTGCGAGACCGGATGTCGTCGCTGATAGAATCAATCGTGCCTTAGAACAGTGGTCCTCACGATGCATTTGACACATCGCGACGATTGCCTTTTGATGTCCGGAATGCGCCAGACGCATGGTTGACGCAGCGCTTTAGAATCGAGTGAGGGTGGAACGATGGACGCTGGATTGTTTCTTGACTTTCTTGTGTTGGCGGAGACAAAAAACTTCACGCGCGCTGCCGAGATTCGTCACGTTTCGCAGGCGGCATTCAGCAGGCGGATACAGGCACTGGAGGTCTGGGCGCGGACCGCGTTGGTGGAGCGCGGAATGTCCCCAATCCGTCTCACCGATGCCGGTCAAAAGCTGAGAGTGTCGGCCGCCGAGATATCGGCTCACATTTCGCGCGCGCGCGAAGAGCTCGTCGGCAATGTGAAAAAGAATGTTGAGCACATTAAAATTGGGACGACCAACACGCTTGCGACGCTCTTCCTCCCGGAACTATGGGAGAGGTGGTCTGATGGCAAGGCGTTAAGCGCCAACATTAAGGTTGGCGACATTTATGATCTGGTAACCGAACTGGCGTCGGGAAACATCGATTTGCTGATCGTCTACCAATGTCCGACGCTTCCGCTATACCTCGACGCAAGACGGTACGATGCGAAAGTGATCATGCCGGACATGCTAAGTCCAGTTGCTTCGCGCACGTGGGTGGAGTCCGGCGCGTTTGAATGGCCGGGCTGTCAGTCGGCCCCGGTTCCTCTTGTGTTATGGCCAGCTGGCAACTACTTTGCTCGCCTTGTCGAAAAGATCATGCAAGATGCGCCCGCGCGGCTTATCGGCAACAAGGTGATGGAAAGCAGCGCATCGGACGTGCTAAGAGCGATGACTGCCCGCGGATTTTGCGTATCGTGGTTACCGGAACGGGCAATAAAGAAAGCAGGTTTGGACTGCATTGCTCTCGGCGAGGGGGGCTGGAGTCTTCCTCTTGCCGTGATGGCATTCAGGGATAGAGAGAACGAGTCACCGTCTCTCGATCGGTTATGGGGAAGCCTTGACGCCTGAATACGCGGTCGATGTGCAAGATGGCGTATTCCTTGTGTTCTCCGAGGCCCGCACTGAAGAATGCGGGCCGTCGATGGAGTATACGTCGCGAGTATCGGCGGGACGTCACGGCATACATCACTTCAAGGGAAAATGACTCCTTTGTCACTCAACTGCTGAATCTCGGATGCCGACATGCCGGCGATGCTTGCCAGTACGTGCTTCGTGTGCTCCCCGAGGGTTGGCGGTGCCTTGGAGTACGTGATCGGTGTCCCAGAAAACTTGATGGGATTGGCTACCGACGGTGTGCTACCGGCGATGGGGTGGGGCAAATCCACTCGCATGCCCCGATGTTGAACCTGAGGATGGTCGAATACCTGACGGATGTTGTTGATCGGGCCACACGGGACGCCCTCGGGTTCGATCAGCGCGATCCAGTCGGAAACGCTTCGAGTGGAGAGGACATCCTGCAGAATCGGTATCAGTAGATCTCTGTTTCGAACTCGATTCGCGTTGGTTGCGTAGCGGTCGTCTGTCGCGAGATTCGAACAGCCGATTGCATCGCATAACTTAGCGAACTGGCCGTCATTTCCGGCTGCAATGACAAGTTCGCCGTCTGCTGCCTTGAACACCTGATACGGGACAATATTGGCATGCGCATTGCCTTGTCGGACCGGAACCTTGCCCGAGCACAGATAGTTCATGTTCATGTTCGCCATCGTGGCCACTTGGACATCCAGCAGAGCCATGTCGACGTACTGCCCTTTGCCGGTCTGATCGCGGTACGCAAGAGCGCCCAGAATACCGATAGTCGAGTATAGGCCGGTCATGATGTCGGCTACCGCTACGCCCACTTTTTGAGGACCGCCGCCGGGATGATCGTCGCGCTCGCCGGTAATACTCATCAGGCCACCGATCCCCTGAACAATGAAGTCATAGCCGGGAAGGTGAGCCATCGGCCCCGTCTGGCCGAAGCCGGTGATCGAGCAGTAAATCAGCCCCGGATTGATCTGCTTCAGATCATCGTATGACAAGCCGTAGCGTGCCATGTCGCCGACCTTGTAGTTTTCAATGAAGACGTCGCATTCTTTCACTAGGCGGCGGATAACGTCTTGCCCTTCAGGTTTCGATATATTCAGTGTTACTGACTGTTTCCCCCGATTTGCCGCGAGATAGTACGCCGCTTCGCCCGTGTCGTTACCCGCGGAATCTTTCAGGTAGGGAGGGCCCCATCCTCGCGTGTCATCGCCGCTGTGAGGACGCTCGATCTTGATAACTTCGGCCCCCATGTCGGCCAGCGTTTGGCTGGCCCAGGGGCCGGCCAATACGCGCGAGAGGTCGAGAACGCGGATATGCGAGAGTGCTCCAGACATGATAGTTCCTTGATAACAAACGCTAGGTTCCGACGGCATTCGTGAGCTGACCCCATAGGCATCCATCCGATGGCGGATGAGTGGCCGGACTCAACGACGGGCCTGAAGCGTGGATCGCTATTTCGGGCTCGACGGGGCTGCCTTTTGGGGGGAATGCAGCTCTGGCCGTATGGCGCTCGGCACCGTGGGGGCGTGCCGCAACTTTACCGCGTTATGTCTCGGAAGCGGGCTTTACTAGCACGTTCGGATAGTGATGCGTCGCAATAATAGTGGAGTGTGCTACAAACGAGCGCAACGACGCGCCTGTTTACGTCCTGCCCAGCGGATAGCCTGCCGCTTTTAGCATAAGCCACCATTCTTGGGCTCGATTTCGGGTTCTTGCCTCCAATCCCGGGAAAAAAAATTACATTTGACGCATACGCAGATTTGCTCTGCGAGGCTGTAGGAGCGGTGCCGCCAGCATGGCGACCGTGTCCCGCCTGTTACCACGCGAGTGTAGGTCGCAAGTTTGAGCAATCGGCGACATGAGATCGCTGATGAGCAAGAGCAGGAACTGAGGGTAGTGAAAATGGCTGCAACTGGATATGTTGACACGCGTCTCTTCATCGCCGGCGAATGGTGCGAGGCGGCATCGCGCGCAACGCTCGACGTCGTGAGCCCGGCTACCGGCGAAGTCATCGGAACCGTTTCGCGGGCTGGCGTTGCGGATCTGGAGCGCGCCGTCGCCGCATCCAAGCAGGGCTTCGCCACGTGGCGCGCGGTTCCCGCCGTCGAGCGAGCCGCGACGATGCGTGCGGCTGCGAGGTTGGTGCGAGAGCGCGCTGACATGATCGCGCGTTTCATGACGCAGGAACAGGGCAAGCCGCTCGCAGAGGCGTTGGCTGAGGTGAATGCGGCTGCCGACATTATCGAATGGTTCGCCGATGAGGGGCGTCGCGTGTACGGACGGATTGTTCCGCCTCGGAATCTCGCGGCTCAACAAACCGTCGTGAAGGAACCCGTGGGCCCCGTGGCGGCGTTCACGCCCTGGAATTTTCCGGTCAATCAAGTCGTTCGTAAGCTGTGTGCAGCCCTTGCGACCGGCTGCTCGTTCATCGTGAAGGCTCCGGAGGAGACTCCCACCTCTCCCGCCGAACTGATTCGCGCCTTTCAAGACGCAGGCGTACCGAAAGGTGTTCTCGGATTGGTTTTCGGGGACCCCGCCGAGATCTCCCAATACCTCGTTTCGCATCCGGACATCCGGAAAATCACCTTTACCGGATCGACCGCGATCGGCAAGCATCTCGCAGCATTGGCAGGGCAGCACATGAAGCGTGCAACGATGGAACTGGGTGGACATGCCCCGGTGATCATCGCTGAAGACGCTGACGTCGAAGTAGCCGTGAGATCGTCGGCTGTCGCGAAATTCCGGAATGCCGGTCAGGTTTGCATTTCGCCGACGCGATTCCTGGTGCACAACAGCATCAAGCACGACTTCGTTGAAGCCCTCGTGCGGCACGCGCAGGGTCTGAAGATCGGTGACGGGCTGGCGGCCTGCACGACTCTTGGGCCGCTCGCCAACGCGCGTCGAGTCACCGCCATGAGCGCCGTGGTCGACGACGCGCGAAAGGTTGGGGCGACCATTGCAACAGGCGGTGAGCGGATCGGAAGCCGCGGCAATTTTTTCGAGCCAACCGTGATCGACAACGTTCCGCTTGATGCAGACGTGTTCAACTCGGAACCGTTCGGTCCGGTTGCGGCGGTGCGTGGCTTCGATCACCTTGACGAAGCGATCGACGAGGCGAATCGGTTGCCGTTCGGTCTGGCAGGGTACGCATTCACCCGGTCGTTCAGGAACGTTCATCTGCTCACCCACCGAATGGAGGTGGGGATGCTCTGGATCAATCAGCCTGCGGCGGCATGGCCCGAAATGCCGTTCGGCGGCGTGAAGGACTCGGGATATGGCTCGGAAGGCGGACCGGAAGCGCTCGAACCGTACCTTGTGACGAAGTCCGTCTCCGTCATGTCGATCTGAGTGCAGTACATCAGTCGGGCCTTCTCAACCGTCAATCGTGGCGTATCGATGATCCGTCATTGTGGTCGAGATACTGACGCTAGCTAGCACCGATCAAATCTCAAGCAAAGTTTTCCATCTGATCTCGTTTCTTATAGGCAGCCAATTATGACGCTCCCGGCATCGACCCCCGAATTGAATGGCGCAGAAAGTCTCGTGCACACCCTGCTGAAGTCAGGTGTCGATACGTGCTTCGCCAATCCTGGTACCAGCGAAATGCACTTCGTCGGCGCACTCGATCGCATTCCGGGCATGAATTGCGTACTGGGCCTGCAGGAGAACATCGTCACCGGTATGGCGGATGGCTACTATCGGATCGCTGGAAAACCCGCCTCCACACTGCTGCACTGTGGCCCCGGGTTGGCGAATGGCATGGCGAACCTGCACAACGCTCGCCGCGCCCGTGCTGGCATCGTGAATATCGTCGGCGACCAGGCGACTTACCATCGCCCCTTCGACGCTCCGCTTACCGCCGACACGGAAGGCATGGCCCGCACGGTGTCGCACTGGGTTCGCACCAGCACCCATGTTGGCGAAGTGGGCCGGGACGCGGCAGCCGCGGTCCAAGCCGCGCGTGCCGTTTCGGGTCAAGTCGCCACGCTGATCCTGCCGGCCGACTCATCGTGGAACAAAGGGGGCGTCGTTGCCGAGCCGCTGCCGGTCCCGGCATCGCCCCCGATCGATCCTCATGCAGTGCAGACCGCGGCACGCATTCTGCGCTCGGGCAAGAACGTCTTGATCCTGCTGGCCGATCAGGCCACGCTCGCGCCGTCGCAGGCACTGGCATGGCGCGTCGCTTATGCGACGGGCGCCGATCTGCTTGCGACCTACACGAATGGCCATATGGCTCGCGGCCGCGGTCGCCTGCCGCTCGAGCGCGTGCCCTATGGCACCGATGCCGCAATCGCGGCCCTGAGCAAGTACGAGCACATCATCCTGGTGAACTCCAACCCGCCGGTGGGCTTCTTCGCGTACCCGGGCAAGCCGTCCAAGCAGTATCCGTCGAGTGCCCAACTCCACGTCCTGTCGCGCTACGACCAGAACTCGGACCACGCGCTGCAGGCGCTCGTCGACGAGCTCGGCGCACCCGAGGCTCCGATTCCGGACCCGGGTCAGCGCCCGGAAGCCGCGAGCGGCGCCGTGACTGCGGAAGGTCTCGCAATCACGCTGGCCGCGCTGATGCCGGAGAACTCGATCGTCTCGAACGAGAGCATTTCGTTTGGCCGCGACACGTACAAGCTCACGCACGCCGCGCCGGCGCATGACTGGCTCAACCTGGGCGGCGGTGCTATCGGCGACGGTCTGCCCGTGTCGACCGGCGCGGCGATCGGCGGTGGCGGAGAGCGGCGCGTGATCAGTCTGCAAGCCGACGGCTCCGCGATGTACTCGTTGCAGTCGCTCTGGACGCAGGCGCGCGAGAAGCTGCCCTGCACGACGATCCTGCTGAACAACCGCAAGTACAACATCCTGATCGGCGAATACAAGAACGTTGGTGCAGTACCTGGGCCGACGGCGATGGGCATGCTCGACCTGTCGAATCCTGATCTCGACTGGGTAAAGCTCGCGAACGGCATGGGAGTGGAGGCGGCACGTGCAACCACGCTGGAGGAACTCGCTGTTCTCATGAAGCAGAGCTTCCGTCAACAAGGTCCGTTCCTTATCGATCTCATCATTTGAGATCTCCAGGCAGCAGGTATCAACGTCGTTGACCGGAATAGCCGACGCGACTTTCGGTCAACGCAGCCTGTACCTGCGACCTCGCCAGATATTGAACAAAGACCACTCAAGGGATTAGGAGACTTCCATGCTGGAGAAAAAGCAGTTCTACATCGATGGTGAATGGGTAGCACCGCAGGTCGCGCGCGAGCTCCCCGTGATCGATCCGTCAACCGAGCAGCCGTGCGCAGTCATCAGCATCGGCGAGGAAGTCGACGCCGATCGTGCCGTCGCCGCGGCGAAACGTGCATTCGAGGCTTGGTCGACGACGGATCCGACCGAACGATTGAGGTTGGTCGAGCGCCTGCTCGAGATCTACAAGCGTCGAGCGCCTGAAATGGCAAAGATGATCAGCCTGGAGATGGGTGCGCCTATCGATATGGCACTCAAAGATCAGGTTGGCGCGGGCACGTGGCACATCGAGAACTTCATCACCGCTTTCAAGCGCTTTCAGTTTGTCCGGCCGCTCGGCGCACATGCTCCAAACGACCGCATTCTGATGGATCCGATCGGCGTCGTGGGCCTGATCACTCCGTGGAATTGGCCGATGAACCAGGTGACGCTTAAGGTGATTCCGGCACTTCTCGCCGGGTGCACGATGGTGCTCAAGCCGTCCGAGATCGCGCCGCTTTCGTCAATGTTGTTCTCCGAGTACGTGGAAGAGGCCGGTTTCCCGAAGGGTGTGTTCAACCTCGTCAATGGTGATGGCGCCGGCGTAGGCACGCGCCTTTCGTCCCACCCGGACGTGGAGATGATCAGCTTCACCGGATCGACGCGGGCTGGCGTCGCGATCTCGACCGTGGCCGCAGCAACCCTCAAGCGTGTTGTGCTGGAACTGGGCGGCAAGGGGGCGAACCTGATCTTCGCAGATTCGGATCCGGATGCCGTTCGTCGCGGCGTGCTGCACTGCTTTAACAACACGGGGCAAAGCTGCAACGCGCCTACGCGAATGCTCGTCGAGCGCTCAATTTACGACCGAGTCGTCGACGAAGCAAAGGCGATCGCCGAGAGCGTCGCGGTTGACTCCGCCCATCAGTCGGGCCGGCATATCGGTCCCTTGGCGTCTGAAGCACAGTTTATCAAGGTCCAAGAAATGATCGAGAAGGGTATCGCCGAAGGTGCACGCCTTGTCGCCGGCGGGCTCGGTCGTCCGGACGGGTTTGAATGCGGCTACTTCGTGCGTCCCACCATCTTTGCAGACGTCAACAACCAGATGGCGATCGCACGTGAAGAGATTTTTGGCCCGGTACTGACGATCATCCCGTTCGACAACGAAGAAGAAGCAATCGCAATTGCCAACGACACGCCTTACGGGCTCACGAACTACGTTCAGTCGACCGATGACGCGAGACGCAATCGAGTGGCGTCTCGCCTGCGATCGGGCATGGTTGAAATGAACGGAAAATCTCGCGGTGCTGGATCTCCGTTTGGCGGTGTCAAGGCGTCGGGACGTGCACGTGAAGGCGGGGTCTGGGGAATCGAGGAATTTCTGGAGGCGAAGGCGATCTCCGGTTGGGGTGAAACGAATACGAACTAAACACCCGCGATGGCCACATGCCATCCTTCTGAACAGAAGATGATCGAGACGTAAATTCGGATTACTGAATAAAACGCGTAAAAAGAGTTGAGGGCATGGTTCGCCGGTAGGCGAATTGTTGTCGAGGTACGTGTGCGTCTTGAAGCGGAGGAGGACCAGATCGCCGTTCGGCAAGCGGCAGTTTGAAGGTGAGCGAGGAGATGAAGACCGACTCGCAAAAGATAAATAGACGTTTGTTTGGAGCTTTCAATGAAACCCATGAAATGGCTGATCAATAGCGCGGTGCTCGCGCTTGCTGTGAACTTTGCGGTACCGGCTGCGCAGGCAGAGGATCTGATGGATTCCGTCAAATCGAGCGGCGTTCTGCGGATCGGTTTGGAGGGGACGTACCCCCCGTTTGGCTACCGGAACAATGCCGGGGAACTCGACGGCTTCGACGTTGCGGTTGCCAAGGGCATCGCAAGTCGGATGGGCGTTAAGCCCCAGTTCATCACGACGGATTGGGCTGGCATCATCGCCGGCCTCCAGGCCGGCAAGTATGATGTGATCATCAACAACGTGACCGTCACGCCGCAACGTCAGCAGTCGCTTGATTTCTCGCAGCCGTATGCCTATTCCGCAGTGCAGCTGATCCAACGTGCGGACGACAAGCGCGAGTTCAAGTCGCTCGACGATCTCAAGGGTAAGCCGGTCGGCGTGACGCTGGGCTCGAGCTATGCCGACAACGCCAAGGCGGTGCCCGGCGTTATCGTTCATACCTACCCGGGTATGGCAGAGATCCTGCGTGATCTGGCGGCCGGGCGCGTGGAGGCCGCTCTCGACGATCGATTGATGCTCCCGTATCTCCTCAAGAAGGCCAACTTGCCGCTCCGTCCGGGCGCAACGCTTGCCGGCACGACCGTCGATACGGCGATCCCGTTCCGCAAGGGCAACCCGAAGTTCGCGAAATCCATCAATGACGCTCTTGAATCGATGCGTCAGGACGGAACCCTTCGCAAACTGTCTGTCCAGTGGTTCGGCGTCGATACGAGCCAGCCAGTTACGCAATAACACCGTGTATTTGTTGGTCGGCGTGCCATCTGCGAGCGCGGAAGGCACGTGATTCCAACACGAGGGATCCAATCATGCATTCTTTTGATCTGGTTGTGAGCGCGCTGCCTGTGCTGCTGCAAGGCGCGGTCATCACGATGAAGTTCGCTATCGCGTCGATGGTGTTCGGGCTGATCGTCGGCATCGTTGTCGCTGTTATTGGCATCAGTGGAAACCGTGTTCTGCAAAGCATCGCGCGCGCATACGTGAGCGTCATGCGCGGCACGCCGCTTCTGGTTCAGATGTTCGTTGTCTACTATGGCTTGCCTGATCTGGGGATTTCTCTTGATCCGACTTCGGCCGGCATTTTGACGTTGACGGTCAACGCGGGCGCATATCTTTCCGAAAGCATGCGAGGCGCAATTCTCGGCATCGGGAAAGGACAATGGAGCGCCGCCCACAGCTTGGGCCTGAGCTATCTTCAGGCGTTGCGCTATGTAGTGTGTCCGCAAGCATTGCGTCTCGCCGTTCCCAGCCTGGGAAACACGCTTATCAGCCTGATCAAAGACACTTCGCTCGTTTCCGTCATCACGGTGACGGAGTTGCTGAGATCTTCGCAAGAAGTGATCGCGACAACGTTTCAACCTTTGCCTCTGTATCTTGCGGCCGCGGCGATCTACTGGGTTCTGAGCACGGGCCTCTCGTGGATTCAGCGGCGGGTCGAGTTGCGCCTGGCACTACCGATGCACCGTTGATCAACGGGTGTCCAACTTAAACACGACCCTCTGGAGACAAAGGATGATTACGATCGAAGGCGTTTCGAAATGGTACGGCCAGTTCAAGGTGCTGGACGCATGCACAACTCAGGTCGAGAAAGGGGAGGTAGTAGTCGTCTGTGGCCCATCGGGCTCAGGCAAGTCTACGCTTATCAAGACCGTCAATGGTCTTGAACCCATCCAGGAGGGGCGGATCTGTGTCGACGGCGTAGTAGTGGGAGATCCGAAGTTGAAGCTGGCTCAACTGCGAGCGCGCGTCGGCATGGTGTTTCAGCATTTCGAACTGTTCCCGCACCTGTCGATTCTCGACAACCTCACCCTGGCCCAGGTCAAGGTTCTGAAGCGGCGGAAGGACGAAGCTGCAGAGAAAGGTATGCGATTGCTCGATCGGGTCGGTCTTAAGTCGCATGCGGAGAAGTTTCCCGCGCAGCTTTCCGGCGGGCAGCAACAACGCGTCGCAATCGCACGCGCACTGTCGATGGATCCGATCGCCATGCTGTTCGATGAACCTACGTCCGCCCTTGATCCGGAAATGATCAACGAGGTACTGGACGTCATGGTCGAGCTCGCCCGCGAAGGCATGACGATGGTGTGCGTGACTCATGAGATGGGGTTCGCGAAGAAGGTTGCTAACCGGGTCGTATTCATGGACCGCGGGGCAATTGTCGAGGATTCCAGCAAAGAGTCGTTTTTCAGTTCGCCCGAATCACCGCGCGCCAAGGATTTCCTCGCGAAGATCCTTCACTAAATCATCGAAAGATTGTCGATCATGTACGAATTCTCCCGCCCCTTTGTCCATCCCGCGAGTTCACCGATTCGCGAACTGTTCAAGTACCTCAGCGACCCCGAGATGATCTCGTTCGCTGGCGGATATCCCGATCCGAAACTCTTTGATGTGGATGGGCTCGGCGAAGCGTCCGTTCGGGCATATAAGGACAGCCTGTCGTGCCTCCAGTATGGAAGCACCGACGGGATCGCCAAGCTGAAGACCGAAATCATCCGCTTGATGGAGACGAGGGGTGTCAAGGCCGCCGCGGAGAACGTGGTTGTCACGACTGGTTCGCAGCAGGCGTTCGATCTGCTGCTGCGCGTGCTGATCAACGAGGGCGACGCCGTACTGGTCGAGAATCCCACGTACTCGACCAACATCCAGGCGATTCGTGTGCAAGGTGCACGGATGATTCCGGTGCCTACTGATAGCGACGGGCTAGATGTGGACGAACTCGAGCGGATCCTCTCCGGCATTCAGAACGATGCCGACCGACCGAAGCTTCTCTACACCGTGCCGACGTGTGGAAATCCCACTGGCGCAACGATGTCGCTGCGGCGCCGGCTTCGGCTGCTGGAGCTGGCAGTGAAGCATCGCTTCGTGGTCGTCGAGGATGACCCCTATGGTGACATCCGCTTTGCGGGGGAAGCGATTCCCTCGTTGGCTGCGCTTACGGGCGAGGTAGAAGGATCGAAGGACTGGGTGGTCCACATGGCGAGCCTGTCGAAGATCATCGCGCCCGGTATTCGTGTTGCATGGAGCATCTCACCCGTCGATATTGCCTACCGGTGCTACGTGGCAAAGCAAAGCGCCGACGTCGGTAGTTCGCCCTGGACGCAGGGAATCGCTGCCGAGTATCTGGCCAGCGGAAGTCTGGAGGTTCACCTGGAGAAGATTCGCAACGGCTACGGCGAAAAATGCCGAGCGCTTTGTGACTCCCTTCGCGCGCTGATGTCAGACGCGCTGACGTTCCATGAGCCAAACGGCGGGATGTTCGTTTGGGCGAAGCTCAAGGGTGACATTCAAGCGGTCGATTTGCTGAAGGAAGCGATCGCCCGCAAGGTCATGTTTGTACCGGGCGCCGGCTTCCATGTGGGCGAGGCGGATCCTCAAACCCTTCGCCTTTCGTTCGCCGCACCGTCCGTCGCCAACATCAAGGAAGGCGTCCGGCGCTTGTCGTTGGCCTGGCACGCGATTCAAGAGCGCAGTTGAAAACGACGTTGTGCTCTTGTCCCTCTGATGTCGGGACCGGATTCGAGGACGCGACTGGGCTCGCTGAGCAGAATGCCGTATCGTCGTGTTTCGAGTGGCGGGGTTCGATTGATTGAACCCGCGGAGGAATTCAGGCACAGCCTGAATAATGCAGCACCCTCAGTCTTCGGCCAGGATCGCTAGCGCGGTTCTGGCTTTTTTTCGATTTAACTTCTTCTTTTACTGTTTTCGGGGGCGCCCGCAATGCAGGCGTTTCCTGCTTACCCGAAATTCTGGATCAGCGATCATGAGCACTATTCTCGAGAACCTCCCAACCGGCCAGAAGGTCGGCATCGCCTTCTCCGGTGGGCTGGATACCAGCGCTGCGTTGGTGTGGATGCGCCAGAAGGGTGCTGTACCGTACGCCTATACGGCGAATCTTGGCCAGCCCGACGAAGAGGATTACGACGCGATCCCGAAACGAGCGATGGAATACGGCGCAGCAGGCGCGCGCCTGGTCGATTGCCGGGCGCAGCTCGTCGCCGAAGGCATCGCGGCGCTGCAATGCGGTGCGTTCCATGTTTCGACGGCGGGCACCGTCTATTTCAGCACCACGCCGATCGGCCGCGCCGTGACGGGCACGATGCTCGTCGCCGCGATGAAGGAAGACGGCGTCAACATCTGGGGCGACGGCAGCACGTACAAGGGCAACGACATCGAGCGCTTCTACCGCTACGGCCTGCTCGTGAACCCGGACCTGAAGATCTACAAGCCGTGGCTCGACCAGACATTCATCGACGAGCTCGGCGGCCGCGCGGAAATGTCGGAATTCATGCGCCAGGCGGGCTTCGCGTACAAGATGTCGGCCGAGAAGGCGTATTCGACCGACTCGAACATGCTTGGTGCGACGCACGAGGCGAAGGATCTGGAAAGCCTCGACAGCAGCATCAAGATCGTGAACCCGATCATGGGCGTCGCGTTCTGGCGCGACGACGTGAAGATCGCCGCGGAAGAAGTGACGGTGCGCTTCGAAGCCGGCCAGCCGGTCGCGCTGAACGGCGTCGAGTTCAAGGATCAAGTCGAGCTGCTGCTCGAGGCGAACCGCATCGGCGGCCGCCACGGCCTCGGCATGAGCGACCAGATCGAGAACCGGATCATCGAGGCGAAGAGCCGCGGCATCTACGAAGCCCCGGGGCTCGCGCTGCTGTACATCGCATACGAGCGTCTCGTCACCGGCATCCATAACGAAGACACGATCGAGCAGTACCGCGAGAACGGCCGCCGTCTCGGCCGCCTGCTGTACCAGGGCCGCTGGTTCGATCCGCAGGCGATCATGCTGCGCGAAACGGCGCAGCGCTGGGTCGCGCGCGCGATCACCGGCGAAGTGAAGGTCGAACTGCGCCGCGGCAACGACTACTCGATCCTGAGCACGAAGTCGCCGAACCTCACGTACCAGCCGGAGCGCCTGTCGATGGAGAAGGTTGCGTCGACGTTCTCGCCGCGCGACCGGATCGGCCAGCTCACGATGCGCAACCTCGACATCACCGACACGCGCGACAAGCTGCGTCTGTACACGCAGGTTGGGCTGCTGACGCTGAGTGAATCGTCGGCGCTGCCGCAATTGGCTGGCGACAAAGAGTGATCTCTGCTTGGCGCAGGCGCATATGCCATAGGCCGGCGTGCCTGCGCACCGCATTGACCCTAAATTTTACCGACACGCCGTCGATTTCCAGGATTGGGTATCCGGTTACGCTATAGAGTGACCGACTGATAGCATCTTATGCTAATTTAGGCTCATTCGACATTCCAAACGAAACTGACCACTCTTGGTGCATTGGAGGCTTCCATGACAAAAGCTGCGCCCCTTCAAACTGGACACACACTCGACCGGATAGACCGCAAACTGATTTCCCTTCTCCAGAGGGAAGGGCGCCTTTCGAATGCCGACCTGGCGAAGGCAGTTCACTTGACGCCGACCCCGTGCTTGCGGCGCGTACGTGAGTTGGAAAACAGTCAACTGATTCGCGGATACAAGGCAGTTGTCGATCGGCGCAAGGTCGGGTTTGGATTGCGTGCGTTCGTCGGCATCACGCGCGATCGAGATGTCGAGCCGCATGAGATGTGGAAGCGCATCGAGGTGTTTCCCGAGATTATTGGATGCTATGTCGTAAGCGGCGAGTTTGACTTGCTTCTGGATATCGTGGCCGAGGATCTTGATACCTATTCCAACGTCTTGATCGAGAAACTGCTGTCGATTCCGGGTGTAAAGCAAACCCGAAGCATCTTCGTCCTCCGGGAAATCCGATCGGAAGCACCACTCCCGATCGAAGCGTTGAGATCCTTGTAGAGGTCTCCCGGAGCGGGTGGGCGAACGGCCACCCGGCGCGCATCAAGGAATGGCTGTTGTTCGGAACGCAGATTGAACCTGTCGCAAAGCAAATTGGCCTTTGGCGTAGATCTACCGCTCCTCCGTCGGAACGTGACCAAACCTCGTGCGGTAGACTCGCGCGAAGTGGCTGCTGTTCGTGAAGCCCGTCGCCTTAGCGACTTCAGCAATGGAAAGCTCGCTCTGGCGCAGCAGGGATCTTGCCTGCTCGAGTCTCATCGCCAGATAGTGTTCGTGGACCGATCGGCCGAGTTCCGAACGAAACAGACGTTCGAGCTGCCGCACGGAGAGCTCGACAATCGACGCGATCTCATCACGGCCGATCGGGTCGTCGATATGCTGTTCGACGAGCTCAAGTGCACGCAGGAGTTTTGGATGCTTGACCTGATAGCGTTGTTGCATGCTGAGCCGCTGCGAGCGCTCACCCAAGCGCATTTCCGTTCTCAGGAGCCAGTCGCCGAGCTTGGCAGCAAGAGCATGGCCATGATCTCGTTCGATCATATCGAACAGGAGATCTAGTGCCGCGATTCCTCCCGCGCATGACCAACGGTCACGATCCATCTCGAATAGCGTTCGACGCACGTCTATCTCAGGAAATTCCTCACGAAAGATTGGCAAGTGTTCCCAATGGATCGTGCACCGATATCCTTTGAGCAAACCCGCTCGCGCAAGCATGTATGTGCCGCCTGAAACGCCGCCGATGATTGTCGGTGTATGTGCAAGCCGCCTGAGCCAGTTGTCGAGCTTCTTTTCGTGGAACGCGGCGGGATTGCCGCCGGCGCAAATCAGGAGGATGTCGAGTTCGACGGCGTCGCCGACCTGGAACGTGGCCTCGACCTCTGCACCGGACGAGGATACTGCGTGCTCGCCATCCAACGTTCCGTACTGGACGCTGTACAGGTTCTTTCCCGACAGGCGGTTCGACGCTCGTAGCGCCTCGACTACACAAGCGAACGAGACCATTGGAAAGCCGGGGATCAATAGTAGGCCGACACGTCGCGCGGGAGCGCGGTATTGCGCCTGCCGATTGTCGGGCGCTACCCCAGGGCCGCTCTGTAATATTTTGGTCGGACGGGAGCTGGACGAAGCATTCGGTTTCGAGTGGCCGGAGCGGCGGGGTGGTGTAAGGGCAGACATTCCGGTCGAGTGAAGGTCCTTTTGCTGTGTCAGCAGGCTGCAGGTGCCTCGCGGTATCCTGATCGTCAGCTGCGTCCACGCGAATTGTACGAGTATCGTAGTATTCGCCAAGCAGTTTGCACAGTCTGGATTCGTTCGGCAATTTTGATTCGATCGCCGTCGTAAGTCAGCTGCGCATTTGGGGTTGGTCAACTGTTGACTGTAATAGTGGCACGCCGGTTAGGCGGCGACGGTGGCGGAGCGTCTTCAAGATAAGGGTCGTGCTTTTTACTGAGTTTTCGTGTAGCAACGACCACCAAGTCTGCGCGGGAAGACCTCGTCAAAGCAGACCGGGAAGGTCAGTGATGGCGCAAACGGCATGATGGGCGAGTACGGCTGGGCCGACTCACCCGCCTCCCTGGTCGAGATCGTCTCGGCAGGTATGCTCAGTTGGTCGGCGGCGTGGTGGTATCTACGCCGAACCACTTTATGGCGATCTTCTTCAAGGTGCCGTCTTGTTGCATCGAAGTCAGCGCACCGTCGATCGACGAGGCGAACTTGGGATTGCCCTTGCGGAACGGGAATCCCATCTCGTATCGTCCCTGCGCGAGAGCAACGCCCGGTCGCAGGGGAAGATGCGACGTCCTGATCAAGTATGGAATGACCAAACGATCGTTGATCACCGCGTCGATGCGACCCGAAACCAGGTCGCTCAAGGACGTCGCCGTATCGGGGTAGTTTCTGGCATCCAGACCCGGCTCGCCCTTCGCGATATCTTGAAATGCGCTGCCGGTCACGACACCGACCTTCAATCCCTGGGCTTTCATGTCGGCAAGGGACTTTAAATCCCGCTTGTCGTCCGCTCGCTGGATCAACTGTGCCGACGAATAGACATACGGTTGGCTGAAGTCCACCGATTGCTTGCGCGCCGGCGTAATGGCGACCTCGTTTGCGATCGTGTCGAATTTCCCGGCCTGCAGGCCGCCGAAGATTCCGCTCCACTCGGTGGCGACAAAGTTCGGTTTTACGTGGAGACGATCAGCGACAGCCTTGGCAACGTCGACGTCGAAACCCGCGAGCGCCCCGTCGCTGTCGCGGTATCCGAAGGGCGGGTAAGTACCTTCCAGACCGACCTGAATCACTCCCGCCTGCTTGACAGAATCAAGCAGGTCGGCGGCACTCGCGGAGGCCGCAGTGACGCAGAGCACAGTTGCTGCCAAACCCGCCATGAGAATTGGCTTAAGCGCTTTCATTTTTCATCTCCATCCAGTGAACTCTCGTCTCTCTGATTTCCCCATTAGGGGCCCCGGTACGTGGCATCTCGGAAAGAACTTCTATTAATTAACCCACCGCTGCTTGGCGGTCAGAAGAATTGTTGCCGTCTAAAAATGCCGACGGTCATTCCATTTGCGACCTTCGCTATTCTGGATGCGCGCTCCGGGACGACCGCATTGAGGATCATAGCGACGTCTGGTTGTCGGATAAGCCTGCGTAGTGCGCCCGGTGCCAGCGAGACGGCTTCGCGATACGTTCGGACAGGCGGGTGGGCTGCGGAGTGCGCTGCGAGCTTTCGGCGGAAACGTCGGGATCAACGCACCCTGACGATAACGATGCGGCCGACACGTCATATACCGAGGTTGAGGTCATGCCGCAGTTCCGGCACTGGCAGCGTCGAATCGCGCGTCTTCCTCAGCCAATGATGGAGACTTCCCCTTCGATTTCGCGAGCCAGGCAAAAAAAAAGAACGGAGGGCGTGAGGTCACCCGCAGCGCGGTAACGCTTCCACGGGTGTTGCGCAGGGAAATTGTGCCCTTGGAATATTCGCGCGGGCGCACGCTCTGACACCGCTACTGACCGTGTCGCGGATTGTGGGGATGAGTGTACCGTCTTACTACCGTCAACGAAGGAGCTTGCCGATACGGCGAACGGCTTCCTCTAGTTCGCTCATTCCGGTGCAATAAGAGAGTCGCAACATTTGGTGTCCGCGGCTCGAGTCGCCGAAATCGGTGCCCGGTAACGTGGAGACGCCGGCATCTCGAAGAAGCCGGTAGGCGAAGGTTGCGCTGTCGGTATCCAGGTTTCCGATGTCCGCATAGATATAGAACGCGCCGTCGGGTTTCGCAGGGATCGAGAAACCCAACTCCTCCAACGCCGGCACGAGAAAGTCACGCCGCTTGCGAAAAGCTTCGCGACGATCCGCATAGACGGCCATCGACTCGGGTTCAAAACACGCTAACGCCGCATGTTGCGCCAATGTCGGCGCGCAGATGGCCAGGCACGAAGCAATCGGTTCGATCCGACTGACCATGTCTTCCGGGACGATCATCCATCCGAGACGCCAGCCGGTCATGTGGAAGAATTTGGAGAAGCTATTGATTACGATGATGTCGTCGTCGAGGGTCAGCGCCGACCGCGGGTTCCCATCGTACGAAAGTCCGAGGTAGATCTCGTCCATGATGGTGAACCCTTGCCGTGAGCGCACCTCGGCGAGCAGCGCACGCAACTTCTCGGACTCAATCGACGTTCCGGTCGGGTTGCTCGGAGACGAGATGAGAATGCCGCGGGTGTCTGCGTTCCAGTGTTGTCGCACGTCGTCGGCGGACATCTGAAATCGATTCTCCGCGGTCGTCGGTACGAATGTGGGACGGCCACCACTCGCGATAATGAAGCTGCTGTTGCCGGAGTACGACGGAGCGGGGAGTAGAACTTCAGCTCCGCTGTCGACCAGCGCCGCACATGCCAGGGTCAACGCCCCCGATGCACCGGCGGTGACGATGACGCGCGAGGGGGAGAGTTGGGTTCCGAAGTGCTCATCATAGTACCGCGCGATAGCTTCGCGCAGGGGAGTGATTCCTGCAGGGGCGGTGTAGGCGCTCAATCCCGCTTGTGCGGCACGGCCGAGTGCCTCCAAGACGGCAGGCGGTGCGGTGAAGTCCGGCTCGCCGATACCCATATTGATGATGTGATGCCCCGCCGCGGCTAGTGCGAGTCTTTCCTTGAACAAGGAAACGGAATTGAACTTCGGGAAAGCTTCGGAGCGTTTGGCAAGCCGGGCAGTCATTACACCCACCTATATGAATTGAACGTACGAGGTTTGCAATGTGCGTCTCTGTCGGGGAGGCGCGTATTGTAGATTTTCCTTCAACTACCGATGTGACTGTCACTCCAATTGCGACATTCTTAGTTCCATTTGCGCGATTTTCGCAAAAATGGGGTGCGATATTGCGAGGGATGCATCAGGAGCATCCGAGCGGTGTACTTTATTCGCAAAGAGCTCGCCGCTCGTCGGTGGGGGGGCGGCCGTAGCGCTTGCGATAGACGCGCGAAAAATGGCTGCTGTTCGCGAATCCAGTTGATACCGCCACGTCCGATACCGATGAGGTACCTCGGCGGAGTAACAGCCTGGCTCGCTCCAGCCGCAAAGACAGATAGTGCTCGTGAATCGTCACGCCGAGGTTGGTTCGAAACAGGTGTTCCAACTGCCGAACCGACAGCTCGACGATCATTGCTATTTCTTGGCGACCGATAGGATCAGCTATGTGTTGCTCGATAAGTTCCAGGGCGCGCAAGAGCTTTGGATGACGACATTGATAGCGATGCTCGATGCTTGCTCGTTGCGGAGATGTGCCCTGACGCACTTCAATCTGGAGGAGCCAGTCGCCAGCCGCCACCGCCATGGACGGGCCGTGATCACGTTCGATCATCGCGAACATCAGGTCGAGAGACGAGATTCCACCTGCACACGTCCAACGATCTCGGTCCATCTCGAACAACGTCGCCCGTACGTCCAGATCGGCAAAATCTTCACGAAATCGTGGCAGATGATCCCAGTGAATCGTACATCGATGTCCTTTGAGCAGTCCGGCACGAGCGAGCATGTATGTGCCACCGGAAATGCCTCCGACCGTAACCGACTTTCGGGCTTGGCGACGCAACCATGAGTCCAGTTTCTTGCTATGAAAGTCGGCGGGATTCCCGCCAGCAAGGACGAAGACCACGTCGAGGTCGATCGCTTCTCCAACGCGAAAGGTCGGTCTTATGATCGTGCCAGATGAGGAGACGGCTTTTTCGCCGTCGATGGTTCCGTACTCGACTCGGTACAGTTCCTTTCCCGACAATGTGTTGGCCGCGCGGAGCGGCTCGACCACGCACGCGTAGGACATGACCGTGAACCCGGGGATCATCACTACGCCAATCCGGCGTGGCCGGTCATTGACCGGGAAATCAACACTCGTATCGTTTGTGGATGGCGAATTTGCGCGCATTGGCTAAGCGAGGCTCCAGAAACTTGCAGCTTCTTTGCCGTGTACGTTTGGCAGCAAAGATAGCACGTCGCGTCGTACCGGCTCAATGTGCCGCATTTTCGTGTATGGGCGCGCCACGTAAGCGCTCAATGAGCTCCGAGTCACCGATACTTTACCGCGATCTCGCGACTCTCCGAATCAAGTTCGAACCAACGCACTGTTGCCCACGCAAAACCTTGTTCCTGCACGGAGCTCGATGCAGGCTTCGCTCCGAACCGGGCGCCGCATCGAGCCAACCGACTATTCGCTCGATGTGTCTACGTACTGCGGGTCCGGCTTCCCCGCACAAGACGGTTTCCGCAAGATCGCGGGAAGATTGGGCATGGTCAGGGAAGCAATCCGGCGTCTTGCATCGCGGAGAGGAGGGCGTGGTGGTGCCTTTTCTCGAGTTCCGTGAGAGGTAGCCGGATACCTGCTTCGATTTTCCCGAGGGCTCGTAGCGCCCATTTGACCGGGATCGGGTTGGCTTCGCAGAAGAGCTGGCTATGCAGTGCGAGCAGTTTGAAATGATACCGGCGAGCTGATATTGCATCGCCGTCAAGTGCAGCGCGGCAGAGCCTACTCATTGCGTTGGGCGCGACGTTTGCAGTTACGGAGATATTGCCCTGGCCACCGAGCAACATGAGCGCAATTGCGGTGAGATCGTCACCGCTATAGACGGCGAAGTGTGCGGGCGCATGCTTGATAAGATATGCTGCGCGGTCGATATTGCCAGTCGCGTCCTTCACACCGATGATGCCGGGAATTCCAGCAAGGCGAAAGATGGTCTCGTTGGTGGCGTCCACAACCGTGCGCCCCGGCACGTTGTACAGGATCATCGGCAAGTCGACCGATTCAGCTACTTTTCGGAAGTGCCGATTGATGCCCTCCTGAGAGGGCTTGTTGTAGTATGGAACCACTTGCAAGGTAGCGTCGGCGCCGACTTGCTTCGAGAGCGCCGACAATTCGATCGCTTCGGCCGTAGAGTTCGCGCCGGCACCAGCAATAACGAATATTCGCTTCGCGGCCTGGCGGACCGCCACTTCAACCATCCGAATGTGCTCGTTGACAGTCAGCGTTGTCGACTCGCCACTTGTACCAACAACGACGAGACCATGCGATCCCTGCTCGATGTGCCAGTCGATGAGTTTGCGAAATGCGGGTAGATCGAGGCTGCCGTCCTCGTGCATTGGGGTGACGATAGCTGGAATGCTGCCGCGAATCGGTCTCGCCGTCTCCGTATTCATCTACGTTGGATCCCTATGTTGTTCGGGGCTTAGATAGCCGCGGTAATCATGATTTCGACGAGCAGCCGTGGATCGGCCATTTCGACCTGACCGCAGCACCGGGCGGGTGCGCCGGCGCCCTCGAGCCACGCATCCCAGACAGCGTTCATGGCCGCGTAGTCAGCCATCGTCTTGAGCCAGATCGTCGCGTTCAGAATTTTCTTTCGGTTGGTGCCGGCCAAAGCCAGCAGCCGATCCACCTGTTCGAGAGCTTGTTGCGTCTGAACCGTGACGTCGGCATCACGATCCGTTGGGAGTTGCCCGGCGAGATAGACGGTGTTCCCATGGATTACCGCACGGCTCAGACGTGCGCTCTCTTCAAGACGGATGATGTCGGACATTGTCGTTCCTTTAGATGTTGGAGTTAGAGATAGTGAGCTCCATCGATCAGTGCATTGGGACGGGTGACTAGCGCTCCACGCCCGACGTCGCAGAGTGATAAAGGATGGCCGACATGACGCCTATCCTGCGAAATGGCTCTGGCGGGAGCCAAGTTGGCTTTTCGCTTTCCAGGACGTCGTGAAGCTCGTTCGAGTCGATTCCGAGAGCCAGCTCCCCGAGCAACCTTCCGAACATTGATCCCTTCAGGATGCCGACGCCGTTGCAACCGGCCGAAATATAGAGGTTGGGGCGGAGTTCGCCAAAGAAGGTCGCGCCGTTTCGCGTCAGTGCCGTAACGCCGGCCCAAAGGTGTTCGAAGGAATGATGCGCCATCTCGGGATATCGGCGGCGATAGCTTTCGGTCAGAAGCTTGAGGATGGTGTCGCCGTCGACCTCATGTTCGTATGACAGCGCGCTCCGGATCAGGAGTCGTCCATCAATCGTCTTCCGAAGCGTCGATCCGATGCGGTTAGCGGGGACAACGCCCCATTGAGGAAGTTGTCCGAGTTTGCTGAGTTCCGCAACGTTCAACTGCGGAGTGATCGCCGCGTAGGTGAACATCGTGATTAGGCGATCGCGCAATAATCCCAGTCTTTTGGCAAACCCGTTGTTTGCGACGATGACTTTTTCCGCGACGAATTCACATCGCTTCGTTGTAACGCGGAACGGCGAATGCTCGGAGATGTTGAGAACGGGCGTTTCTTCCACGACGGTGACATTTGGCGGTAGCGTATCGGCCATTCCCCGAATCAGCGCCGCCGGTTGTACAAACACATTCGCCATCGAATGGAATCCGTACCTGTAGTACGAAGTTCCGATCTCCGATTTGAGGCCGTCTCGGTCGTATTCCGTGAACGGGAATCCCCAGTCGCGATATTGGTTGAGAGACGACCTGAGCTTCTGCTCTCCGCCGTCTGTTGCCGCGGCATAGAACTTCCCAACGGGGCTCCACGAGCAATCGATCGAATGCTCACGTACAAGCTTCTCCAGCCACGACAGACCAGCGTTATAGAGTCGGATTTGGCGTTGGGCCGACGCTCGCGCATCGGCATCGTCGCCAAGCTTGATGTTGTGCGGAAGATTGATCACGAAACCGGAGTTCCGGCCCGCCGAACCTTCAGCAATGATTCCGCCCTCGAGGACGAGAATCTGCTGGCCGGGGCGCTCTTCCGCAATGCGTCGAGCAGCAGCAAGACCGGTATATCCGGCACCGACGATAACGACGTCATACGTGCGGTCGAGGGGCAGCTCCGTCGACGGCTTACGCTGGGGAAGAAGAGCATTCCAGCCACTTCGTCTTTGATAGACGGGGTACAAATTTTCAAAGGAGTTCATGCGCGTGAGGGTGGCGCTTGGGTGTCGAGGAGTTGTCAGTGGGTTTGATTCGCACGCTGATTGCTGAGTCGGTCAGATCTCGCGACATGAGTTTCCTGTCGCAGCACCGGTCCACCCAGTTTCTTGTTCCTGGTTTCCGGTGCCAGCATTTGGCAGATAAGGCCACCGAAAGCGAGCGTGCCCACGCAAACGAGAAGAGCAGCTTGAATACTAAGATGTTGGACGGCCAGCGGGAGTAGAAAAGTTGCCGCTGCTGATCCGAACCGACTGCAGGCGATAACGAAGCCCGAGCCGGTCGCTCTAAGTTCCGTTGGGAACAGTTCGGCTGTGTACACGTACTCAAGGTTTGTGGAGGCTGCGAGAATGCAGGCGAAGATTCCAAACAGAGCGATGGTGATGCCTGTCCCCTCACGCATGGTCGCGAGAAGTGCGAGAACGAGCGCGCCGGAGTAAAAGGAGCAGATCAGAAAGGTTCGGCGCGGAATGCGGTCGATCAGCGCGACACCGATCAATGTGCCAGCAATGAGGAGCGCGTTGTAGACGACTGCTCCGAGCGGCCCGTTCTTCACGTGCAAAGCCTGGAGAATCGTCGGTGAAAAGGTGCCCAGAGCGAAGTACGGAATAACCTGACAAGTGAAGAACACGCAACCTACAAACGTGTTCCTGCGAAGCTTCGGAGAGAAGAGCGCTGCCCAGCCACCGTCGGTGCTCTGCGGAGTAGCGCCGCCATAAAAGTCCGTCGTTACATTCTGACCAAAGGTATTCCGGATGATGATCAGAGACTCCTGCGTCCGTCCCTTCTTTGCAAGCCACAACGGCGATTCCGGTATGCCCATCCGAAAAGGGAGAATAAGCAGGGCCGGGAGTCCGCTGAGTGCGAGCATCACGCGCCACGCGCCCGGGGAGATACTGTCAATTGCGAAGCCTGCACAGTACGCGGCGACATAGCCGCCGGCCCACGCGACGGCAAAGAGACTGATCATCCGCCCACGGTGCTGGCGCGGAAGATACTCGATGACCAACGATTTGCCGACGGCGTAGTCTGCGCCGAGAACGATGCCGAGTACGATCCGGAAGGTGAGAAGCTGCCATGGTGAATTGACGAAGAACTGTGCCGCCGAAATCGCCGCGAACACGATCATGTCATAGGCAAAAATTCCGCGTCGGCCAAACCGATCAGCTATCGGTCCCGCAAAGAGACTCCCGAGGAAGAGTCCCGCAAGAGACGCGGCGCCGATCAATCCCATCCATGCAGCATTCAGACCAAGTGGTGTCGCAGCCACGCTCGCTGCGATACCGATGATGCCCATGATGAAGCCGTCGCTGAATTGCCCGCCCGAGCCGGCCATCACCACGCGGAAATGAAATTTCCGGAGGGGCAAGTCCTCCATCAAAGATGTCTCACGCATATAGTTATCCTTAGTATATGGAGATAGTTGCGGAAGGTTCATTCCGAACACAACTTTATGTTGGCCAGATAATCCGGCATTGCGAGTTTCAAAGTTCGGATCGGAACACCGAGCGATCGGCAGGAAGGATTGCTGGAAGAAGCAACTGACTTCCGCCTAACCGGGTTCGACGAGATTCGGACATTCACAATTATTCGCCCTGCATACACGCTTGCGCCTGAAAATAATCTTTTGGAGCCATCGCTGCGTCGAAACAATCTTAGCTTAGACGTCGCGGCACCTTAGACCCAGATGCGACAACCTATCGCCCATTCGCGCGGTCGCGACGAGAGTGCGCGGCCGAACGTCCCAGACGGAGTTCAATCTGTTTCAGGCGACTGCACGTTCGGGAATAGGAGGCGGGCCAACTATGGGCGGTCGAGTGCCCCGAAATGAGGAATCGGACGGTGCCAGCCCATCCGACCACGTCCGATGGACCGCGGCTTCGCTTGAGGTGCAAGCCGTGCATGCCTAAGACGTCCCCTTGATCCGGGGTGGCGATCCGTTATCGCGTCGCTCACAGGGCTACCAGCAACTGCAGCCTGTATCTCGTGCACCAAATGTATGCGCAGATGTTCGCCAGCGCGATCGGCGCGACGACACAGGCGTACCCGAAGGGCTGACGCTCTTTCGCTGTCTCCCCAATCAGATGACGATGCAGACCCGCCGCCATTTCCTCGCGTCCGCTTTCGTGCTCGCGGTGACGAGCGCGGCCAGCATGCCCGGCTTCGCGAGCGACGCCTCCGTTTCCGACGCCGAACTTCGGCGCCAGATGCTCGGCACGCTAACGAACGAACGCGACGACCATCGACGAAATCGGTAACCTGTTCGACACCTTCTTCTCGTGGGCGCCGCTGACCGTCGACGCCGGCCGGACCGGCACGATTGCCCATTCAGATTCGGAGCCGCGCGCCGACGCCCGGCACCGTATCGGTGCCGGGCCCCGTGAACGAAGCGATTGCAGACGCTGTGTTCTCGCTCCGACAGAAGATTGCGGCACCTGGCCCGGCCGCCGATCTCGGTTCAACTTCATTTCCATGTCGAATTCTCGAGCGACCCGTGAATCGCATGGTTGCGCGGCCTGATCTGCGAAATGTTCCATCGACCGCAAGCGTGATCGCGCGGCGCCACGCAATCGAGCGCTTCATTTGACCCTGCATCGCCATCTCACTTCATTGCGCTCGCCGCGCTGTCCTGGCCCGTTTGTCTCTTCCGCACGCGGGGCGTCCATGCTCACACCAACATGAAACCGGTGCATACCGGTCATTATTGGCGTCGATTTGACCGAAGAAAATGACGATCCAATACTGAATCCCGGTTGACGCGCCCGTCTTTCGGACACGTCCCGCCCGTCTGCCGAAGCACAACGACGTTCAACGAATCATTGCGAGACAACCCCATCATGAATATCTTGAAGTACGATATATCTGACAAATCCGGAGCGTGCATTGATCGAATCAGCCTCCTTTCTTCAATACGTTTCGGATTCCTATGGTCATTGACTGCAGCCATCGCATTCTCCATCGCTGGATGTGGGGGGGATGACCCAACCAGCGACGCGACGATGGCAACGATCGATAGCGGCACGCTGCAAGGTGCCGCGACCGACGATGTCGTTTCGTTCAAGGGCATTCCGTATGCTGCTCCGCCTGTCGGCCAATTGCGCTGGCGGCCGCCGCAGCCTGTCGCACGATGGACGGGCGTTCGTCAGGCCACGGCGTTCGGTCACGATTGCATGCAGATGACGTCAACAGGTTCGTCCGCGCTGGGTACGACGCCGTCCGAGGACTGCCTGTATCTGAATGTCTGGCGCCCCAAAACGGCCACCTCCGGATCGAAGCTGCCGGTCATGGTATGGATTTATGGCGGCGCATACGTGGTCGGCGGCACGTCCATGCCGGTCTACGACGGCACCCAATTCGCGAAAGACGGTGTCATCCTCGTCAGTCTCAATTACCGGCTCGGCCGTTTCGGCTTCTTTGCGCATCCAGCGCTGACCGCAGCGCAATCCAGCGAGCAACTGGGCAACTACGGAGTGATGGATCAGATTGCGGCGCTCAAGTGGGTACAGCAGAACATCGGCGCATTCGGCGGCGACCCCGGCAACGTGACCGTGTTTGGCGAATCGGCTGGTGGCGAATCGATCGCCGACCTGCTCACTACGCATCTGACCGACGGACTGTTTCAGAGAGCGTTGATCGAATCGGGTAACGGCCGCGTAAATCAGACCTTCGGCCGATACCTGCAACGCACGTCAAAGAGCGTCGTGGCGTCGGGCGAGGAGCAAGGGACGACATGGGCGCAATCGCACGGTATCACCGGCAGCGATTCGACTGCGCTCGCAAAATTGCGCGCGCTATCGGCAAACGACGTGCTGGACGGGCTCGGCGTTGCCACGATGAGTTCTGCAACAGGCGTCGCAACATTCTCCGGCGGCCCGATGATCGACGGCACCGTGGTGACCGACGAGCCGGAGGTACGCTTCGAGAACGGGAACTTCCAGAAGGTTTCGTTGATGATCGGCACCAACAACAAGGATCTGGGCTTTTCAACCGCCGTCACGTCGAAGGACGACGCATACGCGCTGTTCGGCGCGAGCAATCTCGCGGCCGCCCGCGCGGCGTTCGATCCCAACGGGACAGCGACAGTATCGGACGTGGAGAGCGAGATTTCGCGTGTGATCACGATGTTTGAACCGGCGCGGTTCGTCGCGCGGATGTTCGCTTCGAGCAGCCTTGCCGCATATCAATACCGGTTCTCGTACGTCGCGCAATCCAAGCAGTCGACGTCGATGGGCGCGGTGCACGGCGACGAAATCCCCTATGTGTTCAATACACTTGGCGCGAGTTACGGCACGGCGGTCACCGCTCAAGATCAACAGGTCGCGGATCTCGTGCACGGCTACGTTGTGTCGTTCGCGAAGACGGGGAATCCGAATGGCGGTAATCGCGCAACCTGGGCTGCGTATAACACCGGAAACGACAATCTGCTCGAGTTCACGTCAGCCGCCACCGTCCAGGCACATCAGCCGGATTGGCTCAAATCTCAGCTCGACCTCGTGGAGCCGTTGAACGAAGCCAATACGACGGTGAATCGTCAGTTTGCCCAGTGATCGTGTAGTCGAGGGCAGGACGTGCGCCGCCGATGAGGGGGGAGCCCGGGAATCGTGAATATGCGAAGCTTCGCATATTCACGATTGTACTAAACCGCTGGCGCGGTAGGGGGTGGGGAACGCGCGCCGATGGCTGACGTTCATCGAGGAGGGTGATCTGACGCAGGATCCCAGCGAGGGGATGCGAACGCCTCCAGGAGCAGTATGTGGATGCCCAATCGGGCTTCACCACTGTTTCCAGGAGGTTCCCCATGACGCCACTGCGTCAACGCATGTTGCACGACATGCAGATCAGAAATCTCGCCGAGAATACCCAGAAGTCCTATCTGTATCAGGTTTCGAGTTTCGCCCGGCACTTCCAGCGCTCGCCCGAGCTGCTTGGTGCAGAGGAGATACGAGTCTGGCTCGTCTACCTCTTGGAGGATCGCAAGCTGGCTCCCGCCAGTCTCGGCACGGCGATCGGCGCGCTGCGCTTCCTTTACCGTGTGACGCTCAAACGCGACTGGAGCGACGACGACTTTCCGTTACCGAAGAAACCGGTGAGGTTACCGGTCATCCTGAGCTTCGACGAGGTGGCAACCTTCTTCGACGCCATCCCCAGCCTGAAGCAGCGAACCATACTGATGATTGCCTATGCTGCTGGACTGCGCGTGTCGGAGGTGGTCCACCTGAAGGTCACGGACATCGACAGCAAACGCATGGTCATCCGTGTGAACCAGGGCAAAGGCCGCAAGGATCGCTACGTGATGCTCTCGCCACGGCTGCTGGCGATCCTGCGCACGTACTGGCTCGACGCTCATCCTCGCGACTGGCTTTTTCCCGGCGATATTCCCGGGCATCCCATCAGCCGGTCCGCTGTCGGGCTCGCCTGTAGCCTGGCGCGACGGCGCAGCGGCATCCCGAAGCCAATCACACCCCATTCTTTGAGGCACGCATTCGCCACGCATCTGCTGGAAACCGGTACTGACGTGCGCAGGATCCAGCTGCTCATGGGTCATAGGTCCCTTGCGACTACCTCGAAATACTTACGAATTGCGACCAGCACCGTGTGTGCCACCGCGAGTCCCTTCGACCTGCTCCCGCACCCCGAACCCATCCTGTCTCCGCCCGCTGCGCCCGAGTACTTCTGAACGCAGTCATGCGGCCGGCGCTCGAAGTGGCGGATATCTTTCGCCGCTGCGGCCCGCAGTATCGGCAAACCCATGCCGAGCGGCTCAGTCGTGTCCAACGGCGCGTGATGAGCGCCATCGAGCTGTGTCGTACCGCCGCGCTTGGCGCCCATCTCGAGCAGTGCGACGCGTGCGGCCATCAACGCATCGCCTACGACTCATGTCGCAACAGGCACTGTCCGAAGTGCCAGTCGCTCGCGCGCGCGCAATGGCTCGAACGCCGGCAAGCCGAACTCCTCTCCCCGGTGGAGTATTTCCATGTCGTCTTCACGCTTCCCGAATCCATCGCCGCGCTCGCCTTGCAGAACAAGAGGACGCTCTACGATCTGCTGTTTCGCGCCAGCGCCGAAACGTTGCGCACGATCGCCGCCGATCCGAAGCACCTGGGTGCCGAGATCGGCTTCATCACAATCCTGCATACGTGGGGGCAGAATCTGCAGCATCATCCCCATGTGCATTGCGTCGTGCCGGGCGGCGGCATCGCCCCGGACGGCGAGCGCTGGATCGCCTGCCGTCCCGGCTTCTTCCTGCCCGTGCGGGTCCTGTCACGGCTCTTTCGCCGCCTGTTTCTCGAACAGCTGCGTCGCGCTTACGACGCCGGCGTGCTGCGCTTGCACGGCCAGTTCGAATCCCTGAGGGATCCCAGAGAATTCGCTGCCTGGCTGGTGCCTGTCGCACAGGCGGAGTGGGTGGTCTACGCCAAGCCTCCCTTTGGCGGCGCCGAACACGTGCTCGATTACCTGGGCCGCTACACCCATCGTGTCGCCATCTCCAACAACCGGCTGCTCGCCTTCGACGGGCACACCGTGCAGTTCCGCTGGAAGGACTACCGGCACAAGGCCAGGCAAAGGACCATGACGCTCTCGGCCGACGAGTTCATCCGCCGCTTCCTGCTACACGTGCTGCCTGACGGCTTCAAGCGCATCCGCAGCTACGGGTGGCTCGCCAACTGCCACCGTGCCGACAAGCTCACTACCTGCCGGCAACTGCTCGGTGTCGAGGCTCCCGCCACTGCGCCAGCCGAGCCCAGGGAAGACTACCGTGACCGCTACCAGCGACTGACCGGCAAGTCACTACGCGACTGCCCCGTGTGCGGCAAGGGACACATGCTCCGCATCGAAGAGATGCCCGGCAGCCTCCCACGCGCCCCGCCAGGTTCCGACCATGCGCGCTAGTTGCCATTGCTCCGGTTTCCGGACACGTTTGCCTTTCCCAACGAGGCCAACGCGGCCAGCCACGCGCCTTCGATCCGCAACCGCGCCAGAATATGCCAAAACTGCGGGTTATTTGCCTGTTGACGCTCACTTTCCAGCGTCTTTCGCCCGTGAGGTTTCCCACGATCGCTGGAAATCCGGTTGCGATAGCCCGTGCCGGACATCACAAATTACTGCAGCGGTCATTCAATGCCCATAGCGGCCACCGCCTGTGGAGCGGTTTAGCACAACCATTTTTTTGATTACCGGTCGCGGATTAAGTCCGCGCGGCATGGCGATGCGCTGGCTGCCGCAACCGCTAACCCAAAAAACCTCTGCCGTATGCTCAGCACAGGATTATGCGCGGCCGCGGCCGGAACGCATTGAGTGACGCATGTCTTGGACCGCCAGGCTATCGAAGAACGCCGTTACCTTGGCGGTTGCACTAAAGCCGCGGTACGGACTGTACTGCAGGCTGAAGCCGATTCAGCGCCTTCTTTTCTTCCGTGCGAGATCGGCTTCCATGTAGATGGCGTCGTGTCGAGATGCTCATGGCCGAGCCAAAATGTGATCACGCTCATGTGGACACCCGACTGCAATAAATGCATGGCCATCGTGTGCCGGTTATATTGTTGGGTAGATTATCGGCATACGACCGCGATGCACTTGCTCCAATCAGGCGTCGACATCACGGTCATTGCCCTTTGGCTAGGGCACGAGAGCCCTTTGACGACTCACGGCTATGTTGAAGCGGACCTGGCAATGAAAGAGCGTGCCCTGGCCGCGATCACACCGCTCAAGTCCAGGCGTATCCGGTATCGTCCGCCAGACTCACTCCTCAAGTTCCTGGAGGCGCTTTGATTATGCCCAGCTCGAAGTAGCGAGCCACCGTTGCTGGCGCGGCTCGCTTCGACTACACAACATAATCTCGGAGTGCACATAACGGCGGCCGATCGCCACACCGCGCAAGGCGCGCTCGACTGGCAGGTTATCGATTTCCAGACGCCCGTCGTCACAGTAGCGCGTGAGCGCCTCCCACCGATTCAGCGCATAGAGGATGGCCCGGCTCGTGTCGGATTTGCGCGAGATTGCTTCGAACATGACACTTAGCCACATATGGAGTTGATCGAGCAAGGGGCTGGCATGTGTTCGCTTGTACACCCGTCGTTCATCAGGCGGCTTGCCCCGGATCGCTTCCTCGATCTTGTATAACGCGCCGATACGTTCCAGCGCCTCGGTGTTCAAGGCATTCGGGCGCGAGGCGTGCAGTTCGTAGAACTGCCGCCGGGCATGAACCCAGCAAGCTGCCTCCGTGACGCGCCCGGTTTCGTAGATGACCTGGTAACCACCGTATGCGTCGGCTTGCTGTGTGCCGTTGAACGTTTCGAGGTGTTGCCGCTGATGGATATCATTGCGATCCGGCGTATAGGCGAACCGCATCGCCGGTGGCGTCACGTCGGCCGATGCGCGATCATCGCGCACGTACACCCGCAAGCGGCCGGTTTTCGTGTTGCCGTTGCCCGTGCAAGCACTGGAACTGGTGTGTCGTCGGTGTGTAGTTTCGTTGCCGACATCGCGTGAGCACGCAGTGTTTCAACTAGCGGCCGCAGCAGCGTTCGCCGCGTGACCGACCCACTGCAAGCAGCGAGCGATCACGCTCGACGCCTTCTCGCGCGTACATGACCGACTGCCGGTACAGCGGCACGGGATCTGCGAACTTCGAGACCAGCACGTGCCAGCAGCCCTGAACCGGCGAGACCGCGTTCGATGGGACGACTCGGCGCAGGCACCTAAGAGACGTGGTCGCAACACACGCACGCAAACCTCGGGCGCCCGGGGGGTCTCGATTCACTCGACACAGTCTATCGAGCTAACAGCTCGATCGTCGCAGGCTCGGTTCCGCTTCACGCCCCACCAAGCGTAGCTCACATAACGGCCCCAACAGATTGCAGACGCGGTGATGATCGTCGGTGAGCGTCTCGGATACGCTGGCTGCTTGACTTGCCGGTGGCCTGTCCACGAGGTCGTCAAGCATCTTGCAACATAGTTGGGACGCTCCTGCGCCATACGCTTGCTATCCTGGATCAGTGCCCTGATCTCGAGCAGTTGCTGCCGTTATTCGATAACAGAGCATGCCTACCGGACCGTCGTGCGGTCGTAACCTTCTCAAGGGTTTCAATGAGTGTCGTGGGGCTGCGTCGCGCCGGCGGCATCTTCAGCCATTCGGGAACGCCCATGCCGAAGGTGCCATGCTGCGCAGAGGGCACAGCACCTGCGTGCACCAGCAGCGTTTCCATGACCGTTGCCTCGACAAGTGCGAGCAGACCATGTTCAACGTCCATCCAGATCGAACTGCCGCGATCCGGCAGCTTCCGGTCGGCGGGTATCAGGACGCGGCGCTCATGCAGCCAGGAATGGGCGTGCTGGAGCGGCTCGTCCAGGGGTGAATGATTCGGCGGCGTCCCGTTTCGCAGGTGATTTTTTGACCTCCTGACAACAGTCGGAGCCGATGGCAGCTTTATAAATAAATGCTCTGCGAAGGAACCACCAGATTTTACTGAGATGGACCCGACGCCCCGCTTCGGAGCACACTGACGGACTTCACCGGACGTCTGGAGGTTCATCATGGAAATCGACATGCTCGGTATTGATCTAGCGAAGCAGGTGTTCCAGCTCCACGGCGCCGACCGTCGCGGCCGAGCCGTGCATCGGGCGAAGGTTTCGCGCAGCACGCTGCTCGAATCCGTGCGCATGCTTAAGCCGAGGATGGTGGTCATGGAGGCATGCAGCACCGCCCACCACTGGGCCCGGCGGTTTCAGGCGCTGGGCATCGAAGTCCGGCTGATCAGCCCGCAATACGTTGTACCGTTCGTCAAGACGAACAAGAACGACCGCAACGATGCCGAGGCGATCGTCGAGGCCGCGAGCCGGCCCACCATGCGCTTCGTGACCGTCAAATCGATCGAGCAGCAGGATATCCAGGCGGCGCACCGCATGCGGGCCATCCTGCTGCGCCATCGCACTGCGCTGATCAACCAGATGCGCGGGCTGCTCGGCGAGCGCGGCCTCGCGATCGCTCGGTCTCCCGAGGCTTTCAAACGCGCGATGCCGCAACTGCTGAGCACCAGTGCCGACGAGCTGACGTCGTTTTGCCAGACACTGCTCACCGAGTCGTTGCAGCACCTGAAGGCAATCGAGGAGCGCATCCACTTGATCGAGGCCTCGATCCAGACATTCATGAAGCAATCGTCGCTTTGCAAGAAGATCGCGGCGGTGCCTGGCATCGGTCCGATTACCGCCACGGCCATCGTCGCCGCGATTGGCGATGCCCAGCAGTTCCGTAATGGTCGGCATTTGGCGGCATGGCTGGGCCTCGTGCCCAGACAATATTCATCCGGAGGCAAACCGCGCCTGCAGGGCATCAGTCGGCGTGGCGACACCTATCTGCGAACCTTACTCATCCATGGCGCACGGGCCGTGCTCCGCTACGTGAAAGCGAAGACCGATCCGCAAAGCCTCTGGCTACAGGAGATGATTGCACGACGGGGATACAACTGCACCGCCGTCGCGCCGGCCAACAAGAACGCGCGTGTCGTGCAGGCGCTGCTGAGCGGCGACGAGCCCTACCAACGGTCGAACGCCGCGGCCTGACCGAGTCGCGCAACTCTTTATGCAGAGTGGTACCCACCCTGGTTTTGCGAAGCTTCTCGAAGCGATGACGAAATAGGTTGAACCAGCACCCCGAAGCCTGTCTTTCGTGCCGGCTGCCGCTCGCGGCGAGCCGTGATTTTGCTAAGGACCGGGTGCGCGGATCTCATCGAGGCTGCGGGCGTGCTTCGGCGATCGCCCATCGGGCAAGCCGGATACATGCATGCAGACCGTTTCGACATCACGAAAAAGAAGCTTGCAAAAGGCGTTGGGTCCATACAAGCACGAAAGGACGATCACCCCAATGCGCGGACGAGACGGCAGCGAGGTGTCGGGTGACCTGAATCTGGTAGGCGATTGGATTGCGCACACTTATATCCGTGTATACCCTTGTTCTGCATGAGTGTCTGTCAGAGGACGTCGTACTGGCGAGCAGCGGCGTCAATTTGGCGAACTCCGTCGCCGGCTCATACGCGCCTCCGGTCACTCTGTCTACGGGAGAGGCAGTTCGACGACAGGTTGTACGCTAGAAGACCATCCCTAAGATATAAGAAAACTTCTAACTTAGCGGCATACATTTATATCGATCTTCGAAATATGTATGGATAAGCTGGATTCATCCAATCGACAGCGCCGTGGCGGACAGCGTATCCACTCAACCATCCCGATCACGACGGCGCCATCACAGTGCATCAATCCCAGAGCGGGGATAAGAATGAACCGTAATCACCCAATTGAACACCGACGGTGCCGCGTCCAATGCGCTGAAGGTTGCACCTCGCTTGCGGGAGTCGTGACCCAGGGCGGCAACGTGGTTTCTGATGCCGCGATCGCGTCTGCTAAGGGAGGCGCAGTCAAATGAAAACGCTCTCCGAAGTCGCACCGATCAACGGCGCAAGTCGATCAACGGCGATGGCGAAGCTGCGCGTGGAAGGACTCGCCAAACAGTACGGGGCAGTACACGCGCTACAGCCGACGAGCCTGTCCGTCTGTGATGGTGAATTCTTGACGTTACTAGGGCCGTCGGGCTCTGGAAAAACCACGCTTCTTTCTATGGTGGCCGGCCTGACTCCACCAACAGCGGGCGAGATTTGGATTGAAGGCCGGAACGTCACCAAGGAGCCCTCCTCCAAGCGCGGCCTCGGGATGGTGTTTCAGAACTACGCTCTGTTCCCGCATCTGTCAATCTACGAGAACATTGCGTTTCCCTTGCGGATGCGCGGCATCAGTCGGACGGAAATCGATGCGGCCGTTAGGCGCACGCTTGATCTTGTCAAGTTGCCGCACGTGGCTGACCGACTCCCGCGCGAAATGTCGGGCGGACAACAACAGCGAATTGCACTCGCACGCTGCATCGTCTACAGCCCATCGATCATTCTGATGGATGAACCTTTAGGGGCGCTGGACAAGAACTTGCGCGAACACATGCAACTCGAGATAAAGCGGCTGCATGTTGAACTCGGAATCACGGTGCTCTATGTCACTCACGATCAGGAAGAGGCATTTGCGATGTCTGATCGAATCTGTCTGATGAACAACGCGCAGATCGAACAGATCGGGACGCCACACGACCTTTATTTCCGACCGAACACAACATTCACAGCAAGCTTCTTGGGAGAGTCGAACATCTTCCCGGGCACCCTGTCAGGCTCCAACGATGACCTGGCTCTACATCTTCGGCAAGGTGAGGTAATCCCCATCGGAGCTCGTGCCAACTTCTCCTCAAATAGCACGGTCAACTGGATGGTTCGGCCTGAATCTATTGACATCCGCAATGGAGGCTCGGTCAAGCTTCGAGCCAACGTCCGAAACATCATGTTTGCCGGAGGTGTGACGCGGATCCATCTTGCTCTCTCGGATGGCTCGATGATCGTCGCCAAAGAGCTGACCTCTGGACGCCCATTACCCGAGATCGGCGCCGATATCTCGGTTGGCTGGTCTCGCGATGACGTCATTTTGCTGCCTGAGGGGAGCAATTCATGAACGTGTCGCGAGCATCGAATCCCATTATCGCGTCGTACTGGAGCCGGCTTCGTCATTACGGCCCGATTCTTCCGTTATTCATCTTCCTGGCGACATTTTTTTTCGTACCAGTCGGAAAGATATTGCTTCTGTCGCTCGAAGACAAGGACGGGATACTGTCATTTGTCAACTACGCGAAGTTGCTAAGCGATAGCGTCTACATTGACGTTTTGATTGTCACATTCAAAATTGCTGGCTGGACGACGCTACTCTCGGTTGCGGGCGGGTTCCCGATTGCATATCTCCTCGCCAGCTACCGCGAAGAACGCAGAAATGTCCTCGTCATATGGATTCTTGTTCCGTTCTGGACCAGCTTCTTAGTAAAGACATTTGCGTGGATGATTCTGTTGGGTCGAAATGGCCCGATTAATCAGCTCATCATGCTGCTGCATCTGTCAGACCATCCGATAGCTCTTTCGTACAATTTCACGGCAACGCTCATCGGGATGACTCATGCCATGCTCCCACTGGCAGTCATGACGATGCTTCCGGTCATGCAGAGTATCGATCCGAACTATCTAAAGGCGGCAGATACGTTAGGCGCCGGGCGAGCGCAAACATTTTGGCGTATTCACTTCCCGCAATGCATGCCCGGCATCAGCGCGGCTGCGATGATGGTCTTCATCACCTCGCTCGGCTTCTTCATCACACCAACATTGTTGGGTGGGGCGCGCGAAACCATGCTGAGTCAGGTGATCATCACCCAAATACAGGAGCTTCTGAACTGGCGATTTGCCAGCGCCCTTTCCGTTGGACTGCTGCTGGCGTCGCTGACAGTCTTTGCGATATTCGACTACCTGATGGGCCTGTCGACTATCACTGGTCAATCTGCTGACCGGACCTCCACTTCATCAGGCGCTGTTCGTCGGGGGATTGGTGCGCTCGGCCGCGGATTCGTCAATCTGGCAGGTACCGTTACTGCAGCGATTGGTCGTCCAGTTGCCAAGGTGGTTCCTGCACGCGCGCTCAGTCTCGCGGGGCCGGGATCACTTTGGTTAATCTTCGTCGTGATCGTCGGCTTTCTGGTGCTCCCTGCCATCTTTGTCATTCCTGCTTCTTTAACGGCTGGCCGTTCTGTGACGTTCATTCCTCAGGGTGTTTCGCTCCGTTGGTACGATGCTTTCCTGGGCTCGGACGATTGGATCAGTGCGATTGTGAATTCGTTACTGATCGCCGTGTCTTCTGGGCTGTTTGCGATGGTTCTTGGAACCATGGCGGCATTCGTTCTAAGTCGCCGCGCGATGCCGGGGAAGACGGCCATCCTGGCACTGATCCTTTCGCCCTTGATCGTTCCTCGTGTCGTCATCGCTGTTGCGCTGTTCTATCTGTACTCGCACATCGGCCTTGTCGGCACCTTAACTGGCGTGGCACTCGGGCACACGATTCTTGCCATCCCCTATGTGGTCATCACCGTCATGGCGGTCTTGAGCACGCATGATCAGCGCCTGGAGCACGCCGCCGCAACGCTCGGCGCCGGCCGCGCGCAGACGTTCCTGCGCATCACGCTTCCGCTGATCAAGGCAGGCATCACTTCGGCGTTCCTATTTGCCTTCGTGACCTCTTTCGATGACCTGACGATCGCGCTTTTCGTCACGGGAGGATCCATTAACACTCTCCCCCGTCAAATGTGGTCAGACCTACTGCTTCAAATCAATCCGACTCTCGCCGCAGTTTCGACTGTCATTTTGTTCTTCATGATCGCCCTCCTGTTCATCAACGAGACGCTGCGTCGTCGACTTCGGAGGCGATGACGATGGCAAAGCACATTGTCGTTGTGGGTGCCGGCATCATTGGATCTTGTACCGCGCTGGAGCTTCTTACCCAAGGCCACCGAGTTACGATTCTTGACCCGTGCGTCCCTGGGGGCCCTCAATCCGCGAGCTATGGTAACGGCACGTGGATTAGTCCTGGATCGATCATCCCTGTCGTAACACCGGGGTTATGGAGGCAGGTCCCCGCGCTATTGTTGGACCGCAATGGACCTCTGGTCGTTCGGAAGGCACAGCTTGTCAGCCATTTGCCCTGGCTCGTGCGCGTTCTCTTGGCCAACGCGACGAAGGCGAAGGTCGCAGCCACGGCTGGGGCGCTTGGATTCCTTCTTGTCGACGCCCCCGACCGCTATCGCCATCTCGCCGCAACGATAGGTCGGACCGACTTGATGTTGAATAAAGGCCTCCTGCTTGCATATTCAGATCGTCAGGCCTTTGAGGCAGAAGCATTCTTCTGGCAACTTCGTCGTGAATCGGGTCTTCGCTGGACCGAGCTTGATCAGTTTGCGCTCCGGCAGAGAGAGCCATTTTTATCCGATGACTATCGCTTCGGAATCCTGGTTGACGATGGGAATCAGTGCATTAATCCGGGCGAGTTCGTGTCAGAAGTCGTCTCTGCCGCCGTCGAGGCAGGCGCGACGCACGACATGCGAGAGGCTATCGGACTGGATATCGACTCAAACGGCCGCGTGTCCGTTCGTACGAGGAGCGGAGAAATCTTGTGCGACTACGTCGTAATTGCAGCGGGAGTTCATTCCAAGATGCTTGCTGCACAGGCAGGCGACAAGATCCCGATGATGAGTGAGCGCGGCTACCACGCTGTCATTAAGAACCCTAAGGTTTGGCCGCACAGCGCATTGATGGCTCTCGATAGCAAGATGTCGATCAACACGACACCATCCGGGCTTCGTCTCGCTGGACAAGTAGAGATAGCCGGGTTAACTGCGCCGCCGGATTGGAACCGAGTGGAATTAATGATCGACCGAGCACGCAAGATTTTTCCAGGCCTTGGCGTGCGTGAGGACATGGACGTGGAGCGATGGATGGGGCACCGACCATCCACCAGCGACGGCCTTCCAGTTATAGGAGCCTCGCGCCGCTCAAAGAACGTTCTCTATGCTTTCGGGCATGGACATATCGGCCTGACCGCTGCACCTAAGACAGCAAGCATTGTGGCCAACCTGGTCGCCGGCCATCACCACACACAAGCCACAAGAGCATTCGATCCGGAGCGCTTTCGCTAGCCGATGAGGAGCGGTATGTAGCAATCAAAAGGCAAGTTTGACAAGCAATCGTTATTGGTTTTCCCACTTAATCGCCGCGTTGCGGCCAAGAATGAAGGAATTAAAATGAAGAGATTGGATCAGAACTCCCGCAGAAGCCGGGCCATCATTGCCAATGGCACGATTTTCTTTGCCGGCCAGGTTGCCGATGACAAGAGCGCCGGAATCGAAGTTCAGGCTCAACAAGCATTTACCAAGATCGACAAGCTCCTTGAGGAAGCAGGTTCGAGCCGCGAAAAGGTCGTCAGCATCACGATCTGGCTGAAGACGATGGATGACTACGATGGCTTCAACAAGGTATGGGACGCTTGGGTTGTTCAAGGCTCCACCCCCACGCGTGCTTGCGCAGAGGTACGGATGGCAGACGAAGGATATCGCGTCGAGCTTTTGCCGGTCGCCATCCTTTGAATGGAGACACGCTGATGATCGTCTCAAAAGACCTTCGTTCAATGCTATCGGAGAAGGAGCAAGGGCTCCTTGGATGGTCAGAGGTTGCGGATCCGGTGGTCGTTGGGATGCTCGGCCGTGCGGGATTTGACGCCGTTCTGCTTGACGCTCAGCATGGCCTCCATGACTGGAACTCGCTGCAGGCCGGGATTACCGAGGCAACTCTGTGCGGGATTCCATCGCTAGTTCGAGTCGGCGTGGGAGCCACAGCGCTGGCGGCGCGCGCCTTGGATATGGGGGCCGCAGGCGTGGTCGCACCGATGATCAACTCTGCCGAGGAAGCTCAGCGGTTCGTCGACGAGGTCAAATATCCGCCTGTGGGTCGCCGCAGTTGGGGGCCGAGTCGAGCGATGCAACTTGCCGGGATTGATCATGGAACGACCTTTCTCGCCGGCGCCAATGATCGGACGGCTTTGATCGCCATGGTTGAGACCCGCGGCGCCCTGGAGAATCTGGCCGATATTTTGGCCGTTCCAGGTCTCGATGGAATCCTGGTGGGGCCGGGTGACTTGTCGATTGCTTTGTCAAACGGAACGCTAGACCCAAATGGGAGCGCCGTGCGGAGCGCCATGAAGGAAATCGTTCAAAAGACGCGTCAACATGGAAAGATTGCGTGCGCTTACGCAGCAAACCCGGTGCGAGCGTCTGAGCTGCTGGCCGATGGATTTCATCTGGTCTCGGCGGGATACGACGGATCGCTCATCGAAAATGCCTTCCGGCAAGCCGCCGCTGCTGCTCGAAACCCGGTAGCCGGTTGATCGCTTATTGGAAGTAGAAAGTACGTCGCCGGCGAAGCCGCCGGCGGTGTGTGGAGTCTTCCCAGGTTGTATGTCCTCGCTCTTCCTATAGGGTTGGAAAGGAAATCGATATGTCGGAGTATCTTCGGATTCTGAATAGCCCGTCTCGTCGTCGCATTTTGGCGAACGGTCTTGGCATAGTTGGGGCTTCACTGATTGGTGGTCGATTTGCATGGGCTGCAGACAAGATCACAGTGGCTGATCCCGGCGGCGTTTATACCATTGGCTTCGGTAAGGCCTTCTATGCGCCGTTCCGAAAGACGGGAGCGGAACTGGTCACGGTGTCGCGCGACGCAGAGCCGAGCAGCCAGATGAAGGCGCAAGTAGAGGCTCACTCCTATATTTGGGACGTGGTCTCGCTTTCATTGAACTCCCGCCGGCTTCTGTCTACGGCTGGACTGCTCGAACCGTTGAATCTGTCCGGTCCCGAGTGGAATCAACTCATTCCTCAAGCGCGCCAGAACGACTGGATGGGGACGAACGTGTATGGCAGCATCCTTGCCTACCGCACCGATACCATGAAGACGCGTCCGTCGAGCTGGGCCGACTTCTTTGACCTCAAGAAGCATCCCGGCCGCCGCGCGATGCCTAGAAATCCAATTCAATCACTTGAAGGCGCTCTGCTTGCGGACGGCGTCGACCCAAAAAAGCTCTACCCACTGGATGTCGACCGCGCGTTCCGAAAGCTTGACACCATTAAGAAGGATGTCGCGGTGTGGTGGACAAGTTTCACCCAAACGACACAGTTGCTTCAAAGTGGCGAGGTGGATATTCTGCCAACCAGTAATGCGCGCGCGCAGGCAGCCATTGACAATGGAGCTCCAGTAGAGATTATCTGGAACGGTGGCCAGTATGGCCTAGAGGGCTGGGCAATTCCTCGCGGGAATCCGCGTGCTGAGCAAGCGAAGAAGTTCATTAGCTTCTGCGCCAACGGGGCGCTCCAGGCACTGTACACGGACGATCTTGCTTACGGGCCGACCAATTCGTCGGCCTACAAGTCCATTAATGCCGCTCGTGCGAAACAGCTTCCTACATATCCGAGCAATTTCGCCAAAATGATTCAACTGGATGATGCCTGGTGGGGGGCCAACAAGGACGCCATGTATGCGCGCTTCAACGCCTGGCTGTTGAAGGGTTGATTTTGTGGCGTGAGCTCGCCGTTAAGGTTAAGTCTGAGGCTAGTTGTTCCCAGATGTGCAGTTGATCCGCGAAAACGGACACCTATTCTTTTTTTAAGAGGAGGCCCCGAAATGGGCAAGACTCGTACGTCGTACCCAGCGGAATTTCGGGCGCATATGGTGGAACTGGTCGGGGCCGGACGCACACCGCAAGAGCTTGCGCGCGAGTTCGAGCCGACTGCGCAGACTATCGTCAACTGGGAGTGAGGCTGCCCGGATAAGCTTGAGTCACCATGGATGGAGGCTAACGGGCACACGGAATGGCAAGAGCAATGAGATCAGGCGTACACGTCATCGTGATAGGAGCTGGAATCGTTGGAGCGTCTGCAGCCTACTTTCTGAGCCAGGCGGGACATGCGGTGACGGTGCTCGATGCGGAGACGCCAATGGCAGGCGCGTCCGGTGCCTCCGACGGCGCTGTCTCTGTCGGCAGCAAAAAGCCTGGCTTTTTGATGGATGTGGCGCAACGCGCACGAGACTTCTATGTTGAGCTCGAACGCACTGGGGTTCTTTCGGGTCTCTTTCACAGGCGCCCGGCGTTCCTCTTTGCGCGCAACGACCTCGAGGCGGAAGTCCTGTCGCTGCACGCGACTGATCTACTCAACTCGGGGGTGCGGGTTGATCGGCTGGATGTCGACGACCTGGCCCGGGTGATTCCCGGTCTTGGAAGAAGCTCGATCGTGTCGGCCGTCTCCGTGCCAGATGACGGGCACGCGATCGGATACCGGATCGTGGATCAAATAATGAGCCTCTCGGGTGCGCGCGTGATTCGCGACGCGGTTGCGCGCAAGATTCGCGTGGAACAGGGGAGGGCAGTTGGTGTGGAACTGGATACGGGATTCCTCGGGGCCAACTCTGTCCTGGTTGCGGCAGGTCTGGGCTCGAAAGACCTGGTTGGACTCGGCGAGATCCTCCGGCCGAGAAAGGGGCAAATCGTCATCACGGATCGAGCGACCGACAACCAGCCTGCGTTCTCTGGGTCGCTGATGTCTGCGGCGTACCTCGCTGCCAAGCGCGACGTCTCGGCATCCAAACGTGCCCCGGTCAGTCTGGTCATCGATCCGCTATATACCGGACAATTCCTCATCGGCGGAACACGCGAAGATGGACTCGGGGACCGCGAGACTACGGTCAACCACGTTTCGACAATACTGAAGCAAGCATTAGCTGTCTATCCACCGCTTGCACGGCGCAGGGTCATCCGCACGTTTTCCGGAGTACGGACCGCGAGTGTCGACGGTATGCCAATCGTCGGCACCCATCCGTCAATTGAAGGACTCACCATCGCAACGGGCTTTGAGGGTGACGGTATCTGTCTCGGACCTCTTATGGGGCAAATTGCTGCCGGAATCGTTCTGGGCGAGACCTGCCCGCTTGATATCAGTCAGTTGTCTCCGGCACGCTTTGCCAATCTGGCTAACGAAAACCCAAACTGGGCCACGACGCATTCACCCGTACGACACCTGTAGCTAACACAAGCGGATAGATGCAATGAGCTTCTTCTATTGGTACAAAACGCGGGTCGAATATAAGGATGGCGAAACGTTTTCCGTTGCGCTCGGACGCGCTGGTGTCACGGACTTTGGTCCGACGCCAAACGGTGGTGCAGCACGCTTCTTCTGTGGAATCGGTCAATGCCAAGGATGTTTGGTATCCGTAAACGGGGCCTCGCAGGTCGAGTCTTGCCTGACACCCGCCACACCTTCCACTGTGACCTCTGGTTTTTGAGATGAAGATGTCCTCTGTATATGACGTTCTTGTCGTAGGCGCCGGACCGGCCGGTACCGCTGCCGCGATCGAATTGGCGTATCGAGGCGCCAGGGTGCTTCTTGTGGAGCAACGACCAACGGCCGGAGGTGCCATTCATCGGGCCGCGCATGACGGTGGCTCCAGCACGGTCAGGATGCCGGCCAGGCACAAAAGGAACTGGGCTCGCCTAAAGGGCGAGCTTGAAAGGCTCGCGGGCCGGATTCGTCTACTCACCGAAGCGGTCTGTCTCGGAATCGACGGGGATGGCATCTGCCTTGTGGATCATCGACCGACCCATCAGGTAAAACTGGTCAAGACTGGGGCGATACTTTTTGCAACGGGTGCCACGGAGCGTGTGCCTCACGTTCCAGGATGGAATTTCCCTGGCGTGGTAACGGCGGGTGGTCTCCAGGTGCAGATGAAGGAAAGCGGGGAGGCGCCGCGTGGACGGATTCTCATCGCTGCCAGTCGGCCGCTGCCAATCGCTCTGGGAGCGCAGTTGGTGGAACTCGGGAACGCGCCAGTCGCCATTCTGGAGGCCGCACGACCGTTCCACAACGTGCTGACAAGTCCGGCAGCGGTCCTTGGCTTGGCCACGGGGCAGAAGCAGATCGTTGAAGCGCTTGGCTACTTCGGGACGTTGTGGAACGCCCGCGTCCCCTATCGGACAGGAATCCGGGCAAAGACGGTGCGCCGCGAAAAGGGGCAGCTTGTCGTCCAGACGACCGACGGCGGGCTGAAGGACGCTGAATATGTTGTGGACGTTTTGGTGCTGCATGATGGTCTTGTCAGGAACGATCGCGAGATCCCGACAAGCGACGTGCATGGACTGGTTGTCGCCCGGGTGGGAGACTGTAACCGGGTACTGGGTGCCGATGCCGCCATCAAAGAGGGGCGGAAGGCGGCACGATTGATACTGGAAAGGATGTCCGGTGTCGTCCGTAGAGAACCTCCTGCGCAGCATGACTTCGCGGGACTCTTCCAGCGCTCGCTCTGGCGGTTGTTCGAAAAGCCGTCGGTGCAGATCACCGAAGATACGGTTATCTGCCGATGCGAGAGGGTGAGCGGAGGGGATCTCACAACAATGAACTTGCAATCGCTACGCGAATTGCGGCTCGTCGGGCGCGTCGGGATGGGGCTATGTCAGGGCCGCTTCTGCGCTCACGCGGCAGGCCGGGCGACTCCCGAGAGGAGCGCCTGCTTTTCGCCTTCCGAGATTGACGGGACGTCTCTGCGATGGCCCATTAGGCCCGTTTCCGTCATGGCGCTAGCCGCGGCTGAAGAACTGGATCCGGACGGTCTGGCGACAATTGCTTCTGCCGGCCGCAGATCTAGTTGACATCAGATATCCGGACACTGAATCGTGCTAAAGGGCGATCATGGAACAGAGCTGGAAAGTGAAGTTCGCCGGCGTATTCACCGACCTGGTCACACCTTTCAAGGAGAGAAGACTTGATACACATGCGCTCGAGGCGCATGTTGAACGCCTCCTCGACTTCGGAGTGCACGGGGTTGTGCCAGCCGGTGCGAGCGGAGAGGCTGCGACACTGACAGAATCCGAGACCGCAGAGGCGATTCGCGTGGCGGTTCGGAGCGCTAAGGGGCGCGCCTTCGTTTTGGCTTCCATCGACTCTAACGACACCATGCAGGCGATCTACCGGGCAAAGTTGGCGGCAGACCTTGGAGTCGACGGTCTGCTTGTGGCGACACCCTACTACAACAGGCCGGCGCAGGACGGACTATTCGAACACTTCGCTGCGGTTGCGTCTGCGGCTCGCCTACCCGTCATGGTGAATTGCGTTTGCAGGCATGCCGGTACAGAACTTGCCCCAGAGACTGCGGCGCGTCTTGTAGCTCAGTACCCCAACATCGTTGGCATCAAGGAGATCAGCGGAAAATTGAACAGGGTGACGGAGCTGCGGCTGAAATGCGGAAATGACTTTGTGGTTCATTGTGGCGACGATAGTCTTGCATTGGCTTTCTACGCGGTCGGCGCTGATGGCGTAGTTAGCGTAGCCTCGAATCTCATTCCTCGGGAGCTGCTGGAGTTGTACGCGGCGTGGCGACAGGGAGACATGGAACGGGCCTTGATGCTGCATGAGCGTATGTTTGAACTCATCCAAGCGCTGGGTGCCGAAAGCAGCCCGGTTTCGCTGAAGGTAGCGCTTGCTTTGTCTGGTTTCATGGAAGACGAAGTCAGACTGCCGCTTGCTCGTCTCAGCAGCGAATCGCAATCGACACTGTTGCAGTGTCTGGAACTCTATTCCGTGAGCTAAATCTATGAACAACAGTCACCACGCCGTAAAACGGCCAGTCGTACACGGGCTGACCCTTGGGGTCCTGATGTTGGATACGCGATTTATGCGGTTTCCCGGGGAGATCGGCAACGGTGTGACTTGGTCGATTCCTCTTCAGTTCAAGATCGTACGTGGTGCGACGCCGGGTCGTGTTATCGATGACGAGGGCAGGGGGCTGCTTAAATCGTTCATAGAGGCCGCGCATGAGCTGATTGACCTGGGTGTGCGGGGGATCACCACGAGCTGTGGGTTTCTCGCCCTGTTCCAGCAGGAACTAGCGGAGGCGCTCCCGGTGCCAGTAGCAACCAGCTCGCTCCTGCAGGTTCCATTCGTGGATCGAATGCTGCCGAAGGGTAAGCGCGTTGGCATATTGACCTTCAACAAGGGGGCACTGAGCGAGCGTCACCTCGCCGCCGTAGGCGTCGACCCAAAGACGCCCATCGTGGGTATGCCGGAAGACAGCCTTTTCAGAAAGATTTATACGGACCTTGCGTCACCATCCGAGTCGGATTTTTTCGCTCTCGAGGAAGAAATGGTGAATGCAGCAAAGGCGCTGACGGTGGCCCATCCGGATGTGGGGGCCATCGTTCTTGAATGTACAAACATGCCACCCTTCGCCCACGCGATCCGCGCCGCAACTGGCTTGCCGGTATTCGATGTCGTTGGAATGATCCGATGGTTCTCCGCCGCCATCCAGGCGCAATCGATCTAAACTTGTGGCATCCGCACGGTGACATTGCTCTGACGCAAACGATTGGCGACATCGCTGGTCGCAAGGTGTGACGCCTATCGTGGGGCCACCTCCCGCACAATCGACGGCGGACCGGACCTTGGGTCGCGGTGGTTTCACCTGCAGATAGCCGCGAATCCGTAAGCCGTGTGGGCCACTTGGGGTGGCTTCCGATGCGGTATGATCCATGGAGGGCTTCACGGTGGTTGAGTCCGGCTTGCCCTGATTCGCAGATAGAACAATGACGACGCAATTGCCATTGTGACGTCCCATTCTCTCTCACGATACCGATCAACCGCCGTTCAGTACGGTTCGAATGGTTAGATTGATCAGGAATGGCATAACATGCGTGAGGTTAGTCTTAGTCTGACCCAGACATTCTTCCTCGTGGCAAGAGAAGGGACCTATTCTGCAGCGGCGCGGATGCTAAATCTCTCCTACCAATCCGTTGCAAATCACGTGCGTCGCCTGGAGCAACTGGTCGGAGAGCGACTTGTTGTCGCGCAGCGAGGAAGCAAGGCAATCAAGTTGACCGCACGCGGGGTCAGCCTCTACCAGCTTCTGGAGCCCGAGTTCGACGTGATGCTTGCGCGGCTGAGCAGCCTTATCGACAAGGAGCGTCCCGTCGTGCGCGTAGGCATGCCGCACGCAATATTTTACTATCTGATGCCGAATGTGCTGCGTGACTTCCGGGAGTTGCATCCCGCCGTTGAGATTATCTGTTATGAGAGAGACACCGCGCTTGCCGACCTTGTAAAGGAAGGGCGGCTTGATGCGTTTCTGACAGAGCGTTATTTCGGTGAGCAGGCAGTACCGCAGCACATGATATGTAGCTACGAGCCCGCACTCGTATATCCAACAAGATGGGACGGTCCGACTGATGAGGCACAGATTGCAAAGTGGGCCGAAGGGCGCCCCTTTGTAACGCACGAGCCAGGGCAATTACTACGTAACGTTGCGATCGACCTCCTCACGAGCGAGGGACGGCCACCAGAGGTGGCTATATCAACCTCTGCAAGCTCAAGCGTAATGAGATGCGTCGAAGAAGGGCTGGGCTTCGCGGTCATTCCTTCCTGGTGTTATACGAAAAGTAATCGTCGTGTTTCGATACAGCGCCTTCCTTCGGCACCCAAGATCCCGATTTACTTCGGCGAAGCGCTCTTTCTCCGGACAAACCCGTTCGTCCGGTCGCTGCATAAACTATGTGCGAAGGCCATCCTCGCAAAAATCGCTGAACTTTCTGAAGCTGCGAGTGAGCAGGCCTGACCGGGGCGGAGGATTTCAAAGGGCGGGCATTCATCGAGGAATCTTGGCGCGGCGCCCAAAGTTCGCGCACTGGCCGTAGATTACTCGGATGCAATGAATTATCGACGTCCCTCAGAGTCAGCGAAGACCTCCAATCGATACAAAAGCGCCACGGCGTACAGATTTATTCAGCTTGCGCTGCGACTACTATCTCCGGGGGGCTTGCAGTTTCGCGTGTGGCCGAATCTATCCGTGGTGGGTGGGGGCGATGGCCTAGTTTTCGATTGTGAATCGGATTAGCACTGGATTTGCCCCCCGTACTTCCGGACACCGCGACGAGGAATACTTCTTCCTAAAGATCCGCGCCGCGTTCCCCGGAATTCCGCGATGAACCAAAAAAATGCGGTCGTTGGCGGCGCCGCCTTTGACCGCCGAGCGGGGTGTGTGAAATCCGTCTGGGCGGTCGCCAGCACAAAGGGAACGACAGCAACATATCGGTCGTTTGTTGGGACAGGCGCAGCTGCTGAAGTAACACGCTCGTCAGGCTTTCAGGTTGAGTCGGGGGCCGCCCTTGCGGCTGCTTGTCCAGCGCCTGCCGACCCCGAGCCGGTCGACATGTCGTTGCAGATTGCGGCCCCAAGGAAATCCACTGGCCTCACCCAGGTCACGCACCAGCTTGACCACTTTTACGCGCGTACAGCTCGAAAGCAGTCCGTCGAGAACGTCCGGGCGGAGATTGGGCAGCGATGACGCGATATGGATGGCTTCCTCCAGCGACTGCCCCTTCTCGCGCCGCTTGCCTACGTCACTCGCGAGTTCGAGCAGGGCGCGCTCGGGCTCGGAAACAAGAATCGAGGGATCGAGATCGGGGAGTGTCGACAGCCCCGTTCCTTGCGACAGGCTCATCTCGAACAAGCGCGTCGTCTGCAGCGTATAGGGCATGTGTTCGTCTACCCAGTCAGGCATCACATACGGGCGGTCGGCCCAAAGAACGACGTGTTCCCGAAAATTCAGGTTGTGGTGCACGCCGTGCCAATCCAGGGCCGTCTTGCCACCGACATGCAGTCCGTGAACCCGTCGGCTCAGATAAGCCAGGATCCCGTCACGCGTGGGCGCGTCGCCTGTCAACAGATAAGCCCCTTTCGACAGGCGTTGCAGCCATCCGGCATTGACCAGATACGTGGTCAGTTGGGCGCTCATGCCGCTGTCGCGCAGCATCTGAGGATCAAGCGGCTCTCCGCGTCGAGCGTCTTCCATGAGGCGCTGGAGTGTCTTGCTGGCCATTCTGTCACGCGTCCATCATTTTTCCAGGGCTCAGAGCGGTTGCCGGGGAGGCAGTCTGACATGATTTCATAGTCAGAATTATCGCATTCTTTGTATTTGGAGAGAATAATGAATGAAATGTGGCGCTGCCCCCCGGTTGCGACGATGTGAACCAACGCTCGGCAACGCGTTTCGATGACGCGTGGCTGACCGAGAGCCGCCCGTCGACGCTGCTCGTACCTTCTGAGGCCGCAGCGGCGGAATGGAGCGCGCTCACCAATCCCGAGCATCCGCCGCAGCACGAATTACAATCGCACCGGCCCAGCCGGTGCGGTGGGGCAACCGCCTCCTCGGGCATTGATTGTGCGCGTCCACGCACAGCGGGCGATGCAGTCGAATGCGTAGGCCCATTCGTTTCGAGCGTTGAGAAACGCGCGATGCTGTATGGGCCTCCAGCAGGAATGCAGTAACGTAGTCAAGGTTTCACAACATGTGCCTCGTGGATCTCCTGAATGACGGACACCTTCGAATTGATTGCCATCTCCTTGCCTCCCGACGTCGCACCGGAGGCATTGCCGGCGACTGTGAAGTCGATGGTCGCCGACTGCTGGCCGGGAATGAGTCGAGGGCAACTCATCGCCCGCGCACGTCGACATGCGCTGCGACTCTCGTTGCGTGCGCGCGGGGCGTGCGCCCCGGGTGAGATTGGACAGTTTTGTTTGCTACTGACAGCAGACGGTGAATCCGTGCGGCTCGTCGCGCACCTGCGACGCATTTCGCGGCGCCGCGGGGCGGCGCGGTCCGGGAAAGCAGTGAGAAATGCTCGCGCACCTGCACGGGATCCGCGTCAGGCTTCGCTGTTTTGATCAATTCGCCGATGAGGTGAGCGATGAATAGTCGAGGGCGGCTGATGATCCGGATCTGGACGGCCCCGACTGGCACTGCTTCGTGGTCGATCGAGAAAAGTCCAATGAGGTGCACGAAATGTCCAGTTCGTCGTCGAAAGCCGATCTGGACAATACGCGAGCGACATTGCTGAAATGGCTGGACGAGAACTACCTGCATCATCGCGATCCGTTTCCTTATTGGACAGATTGCGAACGTGCATCGTAGATCTGCATGGTGATTCGACTGTGGCGAGTTCGACGAACGAGTGCAGGCATCTCCCGCCCACCCTGTTGGCGTGGCCCCCATGCGGATCGTGTCCACGATCACGGCGCCGTTGATGGCGTTGGGCGTCATGATCGACCCACCGATAGGGGGCGCGCGAGACTGCTCGATGACGATAAATCTCCGGTCGCGATGTACATCGACGCGAAGATGCCGGTGTTCGTCGACAGGGACGAGGTCGGAGCGCAGGCACAGCTGCCCACGCTGGCGAAGGCATTGGCTGGCGACCACGAGAGGCACATTAAATTGCGAGGTTCTTGGAGGGCGTCGGCTACAGCGATTCTAACGACGTCTGCGTTCTGACCGATGGGGCATTGGATCTGGCCGGTGTTGCAAACGACCTTCCGTTCGATACCGAATGGGTGCTCGACTGGGCACATATCGGACGAATGTTGCGATCCGCCGACCAAACTCTCGCGCCTTTGGCATATGGGCGGCTCACGAGCACTGGATCGGTATTCGAACTGCGGGACCTTTTTGTTTGCTTCTGTAGTCTCGTCTGGACCGGACAAACGGTGGATTGGCAACGACTCGGAGAACAGCTATTTCGGCTCCTTGAGCTGCGCGAGAAGCTCGGCCCAATTTCGAGTCACCGAGCCAGTCAAGCGCGCTACAGGCCCACGGGCGTGATCACGTACCTTGGTGCAATCTTGAGTCGCTGTTCGACTATCGCGTATGGCAGAGCGTTGGGCGGCGAATCTCCACCGGACTTGTCGAGTCGTCGATCAATCGGATAATTGGCCGTCGAATGGGCAAAAGCCAACATTTGCGCTGGAGTCGCGGGGGCACGCGGTGTCGTTCAACTTCGCGTTGCCCTCTTGAACCAGGAATTTAACGAACTCGCTCGGCGGCAGTTTCCACGGATTGGACAGCGACGCGTCTCGTGGCGCTAGCAAAGCACATCCCGGGTCTTTTGACGGCCTCCCTCAACGCCAGCCGGCCGCCCTCGTGTTCGGCCGGGGCGGGCCGCCCGGCGTGCAATGAGCGACGCCTACGAAGATTTCCTTTTCGATGGCGTGGCCGTACGGCGCGTTGCCGGCGCCTTGGCGGCCAGGGGCGCCTTGCCCCGGCTGGCGCGCGACCCCGTTGCAGCACGCTTGGGCGAGGCGACGGTGGGGGCCGTGGGCAACGTACTGTCCGACAACGCGCGGATGATGCCTTCGGTCGTGCGGTTGATGTGATCGTGCATCAGGCGTGCGGCGGCGGTGACGTCCCGGGCGATCGCGGCCTCGGCGAGCTGGCGATGTTCGTCGTCGGTGTCGCGGTCTCTGTGCGGAACGCTGAGTTCGAGGCGACGGTAGCGCTCGGTCTGCTCATGGAGGATGGTGCGGATCTGCAATAGCCTCGGGCTGCCACAGGTACTTACGAGCGCGGCGTGAAAGGCGGAATGCGCGTCGATGCGCTGCTGGCGATCGAGCTCGCGCGCGGAATTGATGAGACGGTGCGTCGCCGCGACGATGTTGGATTCCCACTCGAGGTTGCCGTTCTCGATAGCCCAGACGAGGCATTGCGTCTCGACGACGATACGCACCCGCGAGAGGTCGGTGACGTCCTCGACCGAAATCGGCGACACGACGTAGCCGCGGTGCGCTTCCGCCTGGGTCAGGCCCTCCGCAGTTAGCTGGGACAGCGCCTCGCGCAACGAACTGAGACTGGTGTCGTATTCCTTCGTCAGCACGTTTGTGCGAAGGCGAGACCCTGCAGGCAAGTCGCCCCACAGGATCGCATTGCGCAGGGCCTGGTAGGTCTCGCTCGTCTTGGTAATCACCTTACCGTTGCTGGGTACTTTCATGTCCGTTCTTCTGAGTGTTATCGGGGTAAGTCCTAGGTTGCCTTACATTCTACTACCGCTAAGTCTGCAAGATAAACGATTAATTCAAAAACAATAGATTTTTAGGCGAAAGGTCTGTCCGAGTTGTGCATCGCTCTGGATTGCGACCAGGGCCCCGGGGCAGTCGGCATCCACATGTCACCATCGCGGCTCCTGATGGCGAGCGCTTTTGCCGGTGCGCACGGGCGCCGGTCGGGCGACGAGTGGCGGTTGCTGCAGTTCCAGGCGACGGGGCTGGCGGCGGCGTAGCTAGCCCAAGAGGGGCCGGATCGTCGTCGCACGGCGAACGCGGCACTCTCAGGTGTCTCGCATCTCAGGGCGCGGCTCGGCGCGCCAGCCGGCCGCCCGGCGTGCAATGAGCGACGCCTACGGAGATTTCTTTTTCGATGGCGTGGCCGTACGGCGCGTTGCCGGTGCCTTGGCGGCGAGGGGCGCCTTGCCCCGGCTGGTGTGCGATCCCGTTGCAGCACGCTTGGGCGAGGCGACGGTGGGGGCCGTGAGCAACGCACTGTCCGACAACGCGCGGATGATGCCTTCGGTCGTGCGGTTGATGTGATCGTGCATCAGGCGTGCGGCGACGGTGACGTCCCGGGCGATCGCGGCCTCGGCGAGCTGGCGATGTTCGTTGTGGGTGTCGCGGTTTCTGTGCGGAACGCTGAGTTCGAGGCGACGGTAGCGCTCGGCCTGCTCATTGAGGATGGCGCGGATCTGCAATAGCCGTGGGCTGCCGCAGGTACTTACGAGCGCGTCGTGAAAGGCGGAATGCGCGTCGATGCGCTGCTGGCGATCGAGCTCGCGCGCGGAATTGATGAGACGGTGCGTCGCCGCGACGATGTTGGATTCCCACTCGAGGTTGCCGTTCTCGATAGCCCAGACGAGGCATTGCGTCTCGACGACGATACGCACCCGCGAGAGGTCGGTGACGTCCTCGACCGAAATCGGCGACACGACGTAGCCGCGGTGCGCTTCCGCCTGGGTCAGGCCCTCCGCAGTTAGCTGGGACAGCGCCTCGCGCAACGAACTGAGACTGGTGTCGTATTCCTTCGTCAGCACGTTTGTGCGAAGGCGAGACCCTGCAGGCAAGTCGCCCCACAGGATCGCATTGCGCAGGGCCTGGTAGGTCTCGCTCGTCTTGGTAATCACCTTACCGTTGCTGGGTACTTTCATGTCCGTTCTTCCGAGTGTCTCCGGGGTAAATCCCGGGTTCCTTTCCGTTTCTTACCGTTTCTTTCCGCTCCTTTCCATTCTACAGCTCTACCGCTGCGGTCGTGCAAATCATGTTGAGGTACCTGCCAAAAACGATTAAATTAAAAACAATAGATTCTTACGCAAAAGATCTGTTAGAGTTGTTCATCGCACCGGATTGCGACCGGGGCAGTCGGCATCCTCATGTCGCCATCGCGGTTCCTGAGGGCGCGGGCGAAGTGGTGCGCTGCGAAATCGACGGTTTGGGGCGCATCAAGAACACCACCCGCTCGGAATGGGCAGGGAATATTTAGTTGAGCTTCGCAAGGCGAGACAAAAGGAGAGAGACCGCAATGCACGACTTGCTGACGGAACTGGGAAACTGGATCGCTTCGAGCCGGCTTAGCCTGCTGTTTCAGACCACGGATGGTCTCATTGCGGCGTCGCAGTCGACGCACATCCTGGCCATTTCGGTGGTCTTCGGCAGTGCCTTGATGATCAGCCTGCGGCTGCTGGGGGTCGGTGCCACTGGGCGGACCGTTTCGTGCCTCGCCTCGTCCTTGTTGCCCTGGATGTATTCGGCCCTCGGGGTGTTGCTGCTAACGGGCCTGGTGCAGACCATTGCGGAACCCATTCGCCAGCTCCTTACTCCGGCCTTCTGGTGGAAGATGGGCATGCTCATCTGCGTGATCGCGCTCACCGTATGGTTCGGGAAGACCGTGCGTGACAGGGCTGAGGTTTGGGACGACCCGGCCAGCCGGCCTGCGAGCGCACGCGTGTTCGCGGTCGCTTCACTGGTCCTTTGGGTGGCGATCGTCGTCTGTGGCCGGCTCATTGCCTACACCTGGCAGTTGCAGTCTTCGTGATCGCCGCCCCGAACCCAACTACGACGCCCACGAACTCTTTGACATGACCATCATGACCATCGATCCATTGCTCAAGCTGATCGAACACACCAACCTCGCGACGATTGTCCGCCAGGGCGACTGGTGGTTCCCGCTCGATGAATGCCTGCACGTGCTGTCGATCGTGACGGTGTTCGGCTCCATCATCATGATGGATTTGCGCCTGCTGGGCCTCGCCTCGCGCGACAGCGCCGTCACGAAGCTTTCCAAGGAAGTGCTGCCCTACACGTGGGTCGCGTTCGTCTGCGCGGTGATCACCGGAACCATCATGTTCATCTCGAGGGCGCATGTGTACTGGCACAACACGCAGTTCGACTACAAGTTTCTGTTCATGTTCCTCGCCGGGGTGAACATGCTGGCCTTCCATTTCGGTGCGTTCCGCCGCGTCGCGGACTGGGACGAGACCGTGCCGCCTCCGCCGGCGGCGCGGCGCGCCGGCGGGCTGTCGATCGCGCTCTGGATCACCGTCATCTTCTTCGGTCGCTGGATCGGCTTCACGTTGTGATCACGCTGCTGCCAGGACATGCCGAGCCGGACTCGAGAACAACAGGAGACAAAATGAACGACACGACTGCGATGACCGCGTCGATGGGCGCGAAGAAGGCAGGCACCCTGCAGGCGGTGCTGCTGTTGCTGCCGATAACGATGGCGGTGATGGGGCTGATCGTCCTGGTACCCGTCGTGCCCCAGATGATGCAGCACTTCGGGGCAGTCCCGGGCGTGCAGTTCCTGATCCCGCTCGTGCTGACGCTGCCCGCGTTGTGCGTCGCGCTGCTCGCACCGGTGGCGGGCGTGGTGGTCGACCGGATCGGGCGTCGCCGCACGCTGATCGGCGCGCTCGTGCTCTACGCCATCGCCGGCATCATGCCGCTGTTCCTCGACAACCTCGGCGCGATCATCGTGAGCCGCGTCTTTGTCGGGGCGATGGAGTCGGCCGTGGTCACGGCAAGCACGACACTCATCAGCGACTATTTCCACGGCGAAGCGCGTGAGAAGTGGCTCGCCAACCAGACGGCGCTGGCGTCGATCTCATCGATCTTCCTCGCGCTGCTGGGCGGCGTGCTCGGCAACGTCAGCTGGCGCGCCCCGTTCGCCGCCTACGGCATCAGCGTCCTGTACGCCGTCGGGCTGCTGCTGTGGACCTGGGAGCCGGTGAAGGCCGAACAGCCCAAGGACGAGATCGCGGGCGAGGGCGCCGGCTTCCCCTGGAGCGCGCTGATGCCGCTCGCGGGCGTTGCGGTCTTCGGCGGCATCATGTTCTTCCTGATGCAGATCCAGGTGACGAACGTGCTCGCCGAGGTCTACGACATCCGCTCGCCCGGCCAGCTCGGCATGTTCACCGGCACCGCGGGGCTCTCGGTGGCCGTCGGCACCGTGCTGTTCCGTCGCCTCGCCCGCGCAGGGGCGGCAACTCAGCTGATGGTCGCCTTCGGGCTGATCGGCATCAGCTACGTGATGATGAACCATTCTCCCGCCGTGTCGATGTTCACGGGTTGGCTCGTGGTCAACCAGCTCGGTTGCGGCATCCTGCTGCCCTCGCTGGTCGTGGCCACCATGGCGTCCCTGCCGTTCGAGGTGCGCGGGCGCGGCACGGGGGTCTTCATGACCGCCTGGTGGCTGGGCCAGCCCCTGAGCGCACAGCTCGCACCCTGGGTGCGCAACCTGCAGGGAGGCAGCCTGCCGGCTGCGCTCCAGGTGTTCGGCGTGATCTGCATCGTTGCGGCAGTCATCACGGCGAGTCGACGGCGAACGCGTGGAGGGCCGTCCGCGGCGGGCGAAGCGTAGGCGCGCCGAGCATGATCGGCGACGACCGCCGATCGATGCGACGTGAATGGGCCGAAGCAGTATTTTTTGTATCAACCGTCGTCGGGGCGATCCTGCCCTGGATGCAGACTTCCGACGGCGATCGACACGAAAGGATGGAAATGCAATCGATAAGCAAGCGGCTGGCACTCGCGACATGCGCCGTGCTGCCGGCATTGGCCTGGGCCGCCCCGCAGGAGTATACGGTCGAGCCCGGCCACACGTACCCGAGTTTCGAGACCTCGCACATGGGAGTTTCGTTCTGGCGCGGCAAGTTTGATCACTCGAGCGGAAAGATCTGGCTCGATCGCCCCGCGAAGACGGGCAAGGTCGACATCGTCATCGACGTCAACTCCGTGAACTTCGGACTCCCGATGATGGACACGAGGGCCAAGGGCGAGCACTTTTTCGACACGGCGAAATATCCGACCGCCACCTATCAAAGCGACTCCATCACGTTCGAGGGCGATGTTCCCGTCGCCGTGAACGGCCAGCTTACGCTGCATGGGGTCACGAAGCCCGTTCCGCTGAAGATCGTCTACTTCAAGTGCATGATGCATCCGATGTTCAAGCGGGAGATCTGCGGCGCGGATGCGCGTGCGGAGTTCGACCGGCGCGAGTTCGGATTGACGAACGACATCGTCCCGACGGACCCCAATGTGCGGCTCGCGATCCAGGTCGAGGCACTGAACGGCGCGCTTCCGGCGATGCCTCCGCCAGGGTCCGCGCCCCCGCCGGGGATGGGCGACAAGGCTCCCCCTCCGGGCGGCGCACTGCCGCCGTCGGCTGACGCCGCCCCGAAGAAGTAAAGACACCCAAGTTTATGGAGACAACATGAACACCCAGAAGAACTGGAAGAACGTCCTCCTCGCGGGCGCATTGAGCGCCGGCTTCGCCATGTCGGCACAGGCCGCGACGTATACGCCGCAGGAGGAGGCCAACGTTAAGCTGGTCGCGGATTTCTTCGCGGCACTCGATGGCGCAGACGCCCACGGCGACATGAAGCAGCGGATCCGCTCCGTTGCAGAGAAGTACGTACGAGTCGATTACATCCAGCATATGGAAATCGGGAAGAAATTCGGGCAGGGACGAGAGGGTTTGATTCGCCTGTTCGAGCAGTCGCCTCCCATGTCGGCGCCTGGCGCGGGCGCTCCTCCTGCCGGCATGGCGTCTGGCCCGGGAATGACACCGCCTGCCGGCGCACCGCCCCAGGCTGGTATGGCTCCGCCCCCTGGGAAGGGGGCGATGCCTGCACCGCCTGCGCCGCAGGTTCTCGCGTTGGTCGCCAATGGGGATATCGTGATCCGGGTGTCGTCCAGGACCATGCCAGCCCGTCCGGGGGCGGAATCCAGCCCCAGCTTCATGTTCGACATGTTCCGCATCAAGGACGGTCAGCTTGCCGAGCACTGGGACGGGTCTTCGAACGCCGGCATGGGACCGCCGCCGTCTACCCCGACTCCAGGCCGCTGAGCCGAAATCAGTCCATTCCCAGTACATAGCAAACGAGGAACATCATGAAACGCCTCCAACCCGTGGCGCTCGCATTTTTCTTTGCCCTGTCGGGCATCGCCACGTCGCCGGCACACGCGCACCATTCGTTCGCGGCTTACGACCAGACTGTCACCAAGTCCGTGACCGGAACGCTCAAGGAATTCGACTGGAATGCGCCGCATTCGTCGATGACCGTCGCCTATGTCGATTCGACCGGAAAGGCGGACGAAGTGTCGGTCACGACCGGCGCGCCGGCAACGATCTCCAGCCAGGGGTTCAAGCCCAATGACTTCAAGGTGGGGCAGAAGGTCACCTTGAACTGGCACCCGAACCGCAACGGCCTGCCCGGCGGCGAGATGACCGATTTCACGCTCGCGGACGGACGGGTCCTCCACGGTGGCTTCGGCGCGCCTCCGGGCGCCGGCGGCGCCTCCGCCGGTGCGCCTCCGGTGCCGGGTGCAGCCCCCGCGGTGAAGTGATCGCCGAGGTCGTCACGGCATTCCATGGACCGAGGAGAAGAAAGTATGAAGACTATGCGTTGCCTTGCAACGAACGCTGCCGCCTGCCTGCTTGCCACCGTGCTTGTGGGTTCGGCGCTGGCCCAGACGCCGCCCGCGGGGGCGCCTTCGGGCGCTCCCGCGGGCGGCGCGCCCGGCGGTCCGCCCGGGGCTCCGACTGGGCCTGATGGCAAAGCGCCGCCAATTCCAGCCATTCCTCCGGTGCCCGCGAATGCGCCCAAGGCGTCTGCCGACTCGCGCAATTTCGAAGGCACCTGGTACCACGAGCAGATGCTCGTGTGGCGAAACACGGTGGACATGTACGGCAGTCCGCTGCCCTTCAACGACAGGGGCAAGCGCCTGATGGATCGCCGGGTGAAGGCGACCTACATCGACAAGTCGCCCGTTGCGAATGCTTCGGCCGAGTGCCTGCCGCCCGGGCAGCCCTGGCAGATGGACCTGAATTTTCCGTTCCAGGTCTACCAGAACAAGGATGGCCTGTCGCTGCTGTTCCAGGAGTACCACGGCGCCTGGCACATCCGCCTGAATGGGCAGCACCGCAAGGACGGCGCACGCGAGTATTTCGGCGACTCGGTCGCCCACTGGGAAGGGGACACGCTCGTCGTCGACACGACCAACTACCGTCGCTCCCTGTGGATGGACGTCGATGGCACGCCCGTCTCGGTGAACGCCCACCTGGTGTTCCGAATCCGCAAGATCAACTACGGCGACCCCAAGCTCGAGATCGTTGTGACCGTCGACGACCCGACCTACTACTCGCGGCCGTGGTCGCTCGTGCGGCTGTTCGCGTGGCGGCCGGACATGGCGAATTTCTCTGAGTACAACTGCGAATACCAGGTCGGCGCGCCCGGCGGCGTATCCCGCTATGGCCTCGTGCCGGAAGCCCCGGAAGAAACCCCGTGAGGAACCCACAAGTGCAAAAACCCATTCGTTTCGGGTGCGTTGCGCCCATGCGCCGGACCTTGGTTGCGGCGATGCTGATCGCCGCAGGTGCCGCTAACGCCACCGGGCATACCGCCCTCGATGGCGTATGGAAGCTCGAGCGGCCGCAGTCGGAATTCGTCCCGGTCCAGGGTGCGATTCCGTTCACGGACGATGGCCGAAAGGCTTACGAGGCCAACAAGGCATCCGCCGCAAAGAAGGATTTCACCTTCGACCGCACGGAAACGCGTTGCTCGTCGCCGGGCCTGCCGCGGCTGATGCTCACGCCCAAGTTGATCGCCATCCACGATCGGCCGCAGATGGTGGCGATGGAATTCGAATGGAACCGCCTGATGCGGCAGATCGATCTTCGCCAGGGCGCAGACAAGCTGGCGAATCCGATGAAGGACGGCGGTTTCACCGGCGGAGCCGACGTTCCCACGATGAAGGGCGAGACCAGCGGCCACTGGGAGGGGAACGTCCTGGTGGCCCACACCAAGAAGCTGTCCGACCACAAGCTGCTCGATTCCCTTCTTCCCAACAGCGAGGACCTGGAGCTGACCGAGCACATCCGCCTGCGCGACGCGAACACGCTGGAAGACCGGATCACGATCCAGGATCCGCAGAACTTCACGAAACCCTGGGATACCGTGCTGGTCTTCAAGCGCCAGCCCGGGACGGCATCGCAATTCCGCGAGGACATCTGCCTCGAACGCCGGGATTCAGGGGAACTGCCGCTGCCGAGGTGACTCGCGGGCCGGGCGGTCGAACGTGAACGCATGCCGTGGGAGCCCTGAGCGATAGCGATCTCTACCAAGCGCGGCGACGCTGTGTGCCGCGAGTTGCTGGGCGAGGACGCGCTACCAGCGCAACAACCGGAACACCGATAGGGATCCGGTCGTGCGCAAGTTCATGGACGTCTTCACCGAGTCCGTGTTCGGCGGGCTCTGGGCCCGTCCGGGGCTCGATTTCAAGACGAGGCCGCTGATCGGCGTCGTCTCCGACACCTGCTTCGGTTGTGAACCCGAACTGGCGATCCACCTCCGCTTCGCGCTACGCCAGGGCTGGACGGAAGAGGAGCTGGCCGAAGTGCTCCTCCACGTGGCGGGATACTTCGGAGTTCCTCTCGCGCGAAGCGCGCTGCTCGTTCATCTGTAACGCGGGGGCTGCCCTGCGTTGTCGCGCCCGTCAGATCTCCCGCTCCTTATTGGTCTGCATAACTAAATTTAAGCGGCAAACCGAAGTGTGTGAATCCCCATGTGGATCAGATCAATGCCGGCTACTCGTCGAAGAACTCGACGACCGCCAATTCGGTCGCTCACATTCTGCACAAGTTTGCGGCCGAAGTCGATGCCGACGAACCGCCGCACTCTCGAATGACGCGTCCTTGCTCGCAGCGTTGATGCGTGAGAACAACGGCAGTCAATGCATCTAGCGCCGGTGATTGACTTGTTCATTTTTGCTCTCTATGATCGATTCAGAATACGACAATCGATTCTTTTGTTGTTTGTCGAAATCACTGATGTTGGCCCATTCCATCAACACGCGGAGTCCGCGATTAGCGAGAACTCCGCTGAGGAGACACTAGCCTTGTCAAATCGGAACCGCGAATCCACCAAGCTCGGTCTGCTGATGGGGACAGCCCTTCTGGGCGCGTCACTCACGACCGCCCAAACCGCGAGGGCGCAGAGCGCGCCGAACCCGCCCACAGCGGCGTCCGCGGCCGACACAGCCCAAACCGCGAAGGCCAAGAAGAGCGCGCCGAACCCGGCCGCAGCGGCGTCCGCGGCCGGCACCGCAAAAACCGCGAAGGCCCAGAGCGCGCCGAACCCCGCCCCAGCCGCGGCCGCGTCCGACACCGCCGTGGAGGAGGTGGTCATCACCGCGGAGCGCCGCAGCACGAGTGCCCAGAAGACGGCTGGTTCGGTCACCGTGCGCGATGGTGATTCGCTGCGGGAGCAGGGGAAGGTTTCCGCTCAGCAGATCCTCCAGGACGTGGTGGGCGTCACTCTCACCCCCGCGGTGCAAGCGGCGTCGCAATTCAACGCGGGCGCGGACAATATTGGCAACAGCATCGCGATTCGCGGCATCAAGGCCAGCGACTCCGTCCAGGCCATTTCTGCGCCGCCTACGACTGCGGTCTATGTCGATGGTGTCTACGAAGGCATGGGTAGCAACTTCGACGTCGATCGGGTCGAGGTACTGCGCGGGCCGCAGGGCACGCTGTATGGTCGTAGCGCCACCGCCGGCGTCGTCGCGTTCCACACCAAGGACCCGGAACTGGACGGGCTTACCGGCGACGCCTTGGCCGAGGTGGGGAGTTACGGACTACAGCACTACTCGGCAGCGGTGAATGTGCCGGTCGGGGAGAAGTTCGCCTTTCGCGTCGCCGCCGATCACTATCAGCGTAACGGGTTCGACGATACCCAGGGTGGCAAACAGATTACCAATGCGGGTCGCATCAAGGCCTTGTGGGAGCCGACCAGCAAATTGAAGATCACTGCCGGATTCGAAGGTCAGAACAGTGACATCAATACCGGCGGAGATACGTATGTCCTCACGGCTCCGAACAGCTACAAGAAGGTGAGCGGGTTGCCGGTTGGTACCGTCAGGAACGAGACCACGCAAGCCTGGTTGAATGTCGACTGGGACCTCGGATTCGGCATCCTGTCGTACCTTCCCTCGTATCGGCACTTCACCCAGCACGGCACGATGATTGGCTTGGGCCCGGATAACACCGGCAAGAGCGCGGTCGCGCCCAGCTACAACAATCTGAGCACGCCCGAAAACAATACCGTCACGCACGAACTTCGGCTGCACGCCAAACCGGATAGCTTGATTCAATGGCAGGCGGGTACCTTCTGGTACCGCAACGACGTGCACACGATCGAGTCGCTTTCCATCCCGGGTTTCCCCGTCAACCCTCTCAATTCGTCGGATACCAGCCGGACGACCCGCGACCAGGGGTATTTCGGCGAGGCAACCATTCCTCTCAACCAGCGCCTGCGGCTGACCGGTGGTCTGCGCTACGACGTCACGTCCGTGGATACCACTGAGACCTTCACCAACTTGTCGCAGGGCGGGCTGCCATCGAGCTTGCCCTCGAACTGCGCCTTCGCGGCTCCCTACGTCAAGTGTTCGCTGGTCTCGCCTGACGGCAAGAGTACTTTCAGAAACTGGACTTACAAGACGCGCCTCGAGTACGACCTCACCAAGGAAAACATGCTGTACGGGATGGTTTCCACCGGATTCGTTCCTGGTGACGTCCAGATCGTGAATGACACCCAGGGGATCCCCCATGCCGTTCGGTATTCGGAGGAAAAACTAACCGCGTTTGAAGTCGGTTCCAAGAACCGGTTCCTGGACAACACCCTGCAGGTCAATGCCGACGCCTTCTACTACGAGTACGGCGGCTACCAAATGCTGGTCAATTACCCCACCGGCGGCCCGAATCCGGGCAGCAGGATCATCAATGAGCCGGCCCGCGTGTTGGGAGCCGAACTCGAGACGACCTGGCGCATCACGCCGCGCGATCGATTCCAGCTGGCTTACAGCTATTCGCATGCCACGTTCCATCGGGAAGCCGGTGACGGGCTGTCGCAGCTGGAACAGCTCACGGGTTCAACGTTGGCCGACACCCATCATGTTCCCGGCATCATCCCGCAGCAGCTGACGGCATCGCTCGAACACAAGTTCGACGCGCCGCGAGGCTCGACCTTCATTGCTCGCGTGCAAGGACGGTTTCAGTCGGGATACACGCTCGGGGGATACACCACGAACATTAACGCTCCCTTCTTCAACGGAGGGTCTGTAGCCGCGGGCAGCCACGTCGGCCCGCAAGCGACCATGGATCTGAACTTCACCTGGCTTTCAGCCTCGCATGCCTATTCGGTTTCCGCCTATGTCAATAACGTGACAAACAATCGGTACAAAACTTCGGTCAACTACCTGACTACCGGCGCCGGCTATCCGAATGGATACCCTGCGGTGACGCTCTCTGACCCGATCACGGTCGGTGTCGTTTTCCAGGCGCATATGTGAGCTGCCTCAAGCGCTCCCTGGAGGTGCGGGCTTCTTCCGGAGCCCGCTCCGATTCACTTCGGGAATCCATGCTCTCCTCAAAACTTCACCCGTCCGTGGGAAGCCGGGCTGGCCTTTCGGCGCCGGAGGGACAACAGTCCCTTTCCCTAGGAAATTTGCATGGTTCGCCGCGACGCCAGCCAACTGCCGCTGCCGCGCTGAGCGCGCAGCGCAGGCGCGCATCCGGCCCGCCGTCCCCAAAAGCTGGTAGCCACTGAACCGTCAACTCGACTAGGAAGATCATGAACCCTTACAACGGTCGCTTGGGCAAGTCCGGACGTGCCGGTACCGCAGCCCTGCTGCTTGGTGCGTGCGCGCTTGCCCACGCGCAGGTCCCGACGCAGAACCCGGCACCCGCCCAGGCGCTACCCGCGTCTGCCCCCGCTGGCATTCCTGCAGGAATGCCAGCGGGGATGCCTCCCGGCGTGCCGCCGGGCGCTTCGCCTCCCCCCGGAATACCTTCCGGAGCGTTGCCCGGGGCCCTGGGCGCTGGAGGCATGCCCGGACTGCCACCGGGTGGCGCGGCTTCTGGTCCTCCCATGGGCGATCCACCCGACGGGGCCATGGAGCACATCCTGCGCGAAAAGAGCCCGCCTGCCACTGTTGCACTGCCGCCCCCGCCGGCGGACCCGCGCAACTTCGAAGGCACGTGGCTCGCCGACGTCTGGATGCCGCTGCGGGTGACCAAGGACATGTACGGCAGCAAGGTACCGCTTACCGACAAGGCGAAGCGCATCCTCGAGCGTCGCGCCAAGGCGACCTATGTCGAGAACCAACCGTACCTCAATGCGGCCGCGGCGTGCCGTCCGGCAGGCCAGCATTGGCAACTGGGCATGATCTACCCCTTCACCATCTTCCAGACCCGCAACTCCATGACGTGGATCTTCTCGGAGATGCATACGGTCTGGGGCATCCAGATGGGCAAGCCACGCAAGGAGGCAAACGGAACCGCGGACAAGGCCTACATGGGCACATCAACCGCCCACTGGGACGGCAACACCCTGGTGGTCGAGACCGATGACTATCGCCAGCCGCTGTGGCTGGACGCCGATGGCACGCCCTCGTCGACCAAGGTGCACGTGACCCATCGAATCCGCCGGATCGACTACGGCGGTCCCAAGCTCGAGGTCGTTACGACCACCACTGATCCGGAAATGTTCACGCACCCGTGGACCATTTCACGCACCTATGCCTGGCGCCCGGACTTCGCCCAGTTCCAGGAATACAACTGCGAAAAGAAGGCCGGCGGCGATAGCAATATGACGCTCTACGGCTACCGCAAAGAAGAGGCAGATCTCAAATGAACCACGCAAACGCGAAGAACACGATGGTGGTTGCGCGCTTTGCTGCCCCGCTGGCGGCCATGCTCCTGACGGCCAGCATTGCCGCACAGGCTGCCACAACGCTCGACGGTGTCTGGCGCATTGCCCACCCACAGACCCAACTCGCGCCAGCCGACGGCAAGCCGATCCCTTTCAATGCCGAAGGACGCAAGGCCTTTGACGAGAACGAGGCGGCTGCAGCGAAGGGCGACTACGCATTCGACCTCACCATGAGCAAGTGCGATTCGCCCGGCCAGCCCCGGCTGATGGTCACGCCGTTACCCTTCGCCGTATACCAGCGCGGCAGCATGGTGACCATCGTCTACCAGTGGAACCGTCTGTTCCGCCAGATCAACATCGGCAATCCCCTGACCAACCCCATCGTGGGAGACGGCTGGAAGGACTTTCGCACCAAACAGGGCCTCTCCGAAGGTCACTGGGAGGGTGACACCTTGGTGGTGAAGACCACCGGCCTCTCGGGCGAAACCTTGCTCGACAATCGCCTGCCGACCAGCGACGAACTCACGCTTACGGAGCACCTTCGTCTGCGCGGCGAGAACGCGCTGGAGGACCGGATCACCATCAACGATCCGCAGCACTTCACGCGCCCCTGGGACACCGTCGTCACCTACCAGCGCCAGTCGGAAGACCTGCTGCCGTTCCGCGAGGACGTGTGCCTGGATCACCTGCAGGCGCACCAGTCCCCGCTGCCCAAATAACCCCTGAAGGAGCACAACGTCATGACGAGCCTTGCCCGTTCCCTGTTGTCGACCCTGGTGTCGTCCCTGGCCCTGTCCGGCGCCACGGCGGCCCTGGCGGCTGACGCGCCCCCGCTACCGCCCCCGCCGGGCGCCGCGGCTCCGGCACCGGTGCTCTCGACCTGCTCGCGCGAGCAGGAGTTGGCGAACAAGAAACTGGTCGAAAGCCTGGGCATGCCTACGCCCCAGGATTACCTGCGGGTGATGCACCCGGACTACATCCAGCACAACCCCGATGCCGCGCGCTTTGCCGAGATCAACCATCTGAAGGGGCGCGAGGCCATGGAAAAGCTGCTCGAAGCCATGAACAAGGTCGGCTACCGCCCGGGGCCGCCCAAGTCCGTACCCGGCGCCGCGATGCCCCCGAAGCCTGACATGCACAATCAGGTGATTGCAGAGTGCGACCAGGTCATGGTCCTTCACCAGACCTGGGAGCCCGACCCTCAACACCAAGGCCAGTTCTACGCGGTCTACGGCTTCGACCTGTATCGCATCAAGGACGGCAAGCTCTACGAGCATTGGGACGGAATGCGCATCGACAATCCCCCGCGCCCTTACCTGGCTGCACCGCTCGAGGAGTTGAAGCCCGCAGGCGCGCCCGCCGCGCGCTGAAACGAAGTTTGAGGGGATATCGAACATGAATCGCGACACTGCAGCCACGCGCGGACTCGAGCGAGGGGGAGATCATGAGTGACAACGAGCTCTACAAGAAGGGCGACGCGCTGCGCCGCCAGCTCCTGGGTGAGGAGGCCTATCACCGCAACAACCAGAACTACACCGACCCGGTGATGAAGAAGTTTCTGGATGTTTGCACCGAGAATTTGTTCGGCGGGCTGTGGGCCCGGCCCGGCCTGGACCTCAAAATCCGCTCGCTGGTGTGCGTGATCTCGGACGCCGTCATGGGCGCTGAGGCGGAGCTGGCGATCCACCTGCGTTTCGCCTTGGGGCAGGGCTGGACCGAGGAGGAGCTCACCGAGGCGCTCCTGCACCTCCTGGGCTATGCCGGCGCGCCGTTGACCCGCGAAGCCATGCTGGTGGCGAAGCGCACCTTCGAGCAGATCCGCAACGAGAAATGCGCCGGCGGGGAGAACCCGTGACGGGGGGCCGGCATCCTAGCTGGATGTAGCAGGGATGGCCCGGGATCGTGTGCGCGCTGGCGATCCTCGGGTCCCCATCCCAGTCCAGAGCTGCGATGCGGCAACGTCAACGCCCACGACAAGCCTGACCCGTACCCATGTGCACATCGCGTTCACGCAACGGTGCCGCACTGGTGGACTTGGTAAGGACACTTGGCCCCGCGGCTTCGCGGGTCACCCTTCACACGGTGGATCTGTCGACTGACGACGGCATTGCGCAACTTGTGCAGCGCTTCGGCGATCCCAGACATCCTGGTGAACAGCGCCGGTGACCTGCCCCCGGTTTTAGTCCGGACTGTGGCTAGAGTCCGAGGTTAAAAACTGCGACGTTACTTCATGCGCCCGGGCGAACTGCTCGGGTGCGAGGTAGCCGAGTGAGCTGTGAGGCCGTTCGGTGTTGTACTCGATACGCCAGTCCTCAATAAGCTGCTTAGCGTGGCGCATTGAGACGAACCAGTGCTCGTTCTGGCATTCATCGCGGAACCGCCCGTTGAAACTTTCGACGTAGGCATTCTCCACCGGCTTGCCGGGCCGAATGAACGACAGCGTGACACCGGCTTCGTAGGCCCATGCATCCAGCACCTTACCAGCGAACTCCGGCCCGTTGTCCACCGTGATGGACCCGGGCAAGCCTCGCATCTCCTTCAGCCGCTCAAGTACTTGCTTCACTCGCAAGCCCGGCAGCGAGGTGTCAACCTCGATGGCCAGGCACTCGCGCGTGTAATCGTCGACCACGTTCAGGCATCGAAATCGCCGACCATAGGCCAGCCCGTCGGTAACGGCAGTGGCGTACGTTCGACAGCCGCAATACGCTTGCGTCGCCGCTTGCGAACGCTCAGTCCCGCCTTGCTGTACAGCCGCCAGACGCGCTTGTGGTTTGCCAGCCAGCCTTCCCGTTGCAGCAGCACATGAATCCGGCGATAGCCGTAGCGGCGCTTCTGCGCGGCGATAGCCATCATCCGATCAGTGAGCGCTTCGTCGTCAACTCGGCGGCGTGATTCGTAGTGGAACAGCGAGCGCGAAATCCCCACCAGCCCGCAGGCACGGGTGACACCCATGGCGCGTTCGGTCATCAATATCCGGACCGCTTCGCGCTTGGCCTGCGGGCTTGCTACTTTCGAGACAGCAGGTCCTTCAGCGCGGCGTTGTCGAGCATCGATTCGGCCAGCAGGCGCTTGAGCTTGTTGTTCTCCTGCTCCAAATTCTTCAGGCGCTGCGCTTCGGAGACCGTCATCCCGCCGAACTTGGCTTTCCAGTTGTAGTAGGTCGCTTCTGAGATGCCGTACTTGCGGCACAGCTCTGCTGGCTTCAGGCCCGCCTCGGCTTCCTTCAAGATGCCGATGATTTGTTCTTCGGTGAATCGCTTTTTCATTGCCGTTCCTCTCTGGAACGGACTCTACACCGTTACCGTACTAAACGCGGGGAGCAGGTCACCGGTGCCATTCAGAGCGGGGATCTCGAGAAGATCGACGATGAGACCTGGTTCAATGCCTGGAATCTCAAGGTGTTCGGCTCCAACGGCCTGGCCCGCGCGCTGCTGCCCGGCATGTATGCGCGCAGCTCAGGCGTGACCCTGAACATCATCGGCATGGCGGGTCTGGGGCACGATTACAACTACATCTGCGGTTCGCCCGGCAATGCCGCACTCGTCGCCTTCACCGACGCACTGGGTGCGCGCAGCACGGACAAGGGTGTCCGGATCGTCGGCATCAATCCATGGGGAACAAAGACCGAGCGGTTCGAGCGCCTCGAGCGCAATGAAGCCGAGCGCAAGCTCGGCGACTCGGAGCGGCGCGAGCTGCTCACCGAGCTGCCCTTCGGACGGCTGCTCGAGTCCCAGGAGATCGCCAACCTGGCGTTGTTCCTGGTCTCCGACCAAGCGTCCTACTTGAGCGGCACGGTGGTCAACTGCGACGGCGGAGGCTTCTTCAGGTAAGCCCAGGGCGGCTGTCGATCGGTTCCCGGGGCGTCTTACTGGACCAGATGAAATTTGACCCGCACATTGTCCTCGAGGACTTCGTCCCACTGCGGATCGTTGATGGCGAAGGCTTTGCGCGACAGGTCGAAAACGCCATCGAATTGCGTCAGTTGCCCGGCCTGGCTCACCGTGACGAGCACCGTCACGGGTGCCGTCTTGCCCTTGAGCGTCAGGTTGCCCGTGGCCTGGATCTTGTTGGTTCCCTTGGAGACGACCGCAGTCGAGACGAATGTGGCCTTGGGAAAGTGCGCGGTATCGAACCACTTCTTGCCCTGAACCTCTGTGTTGTAGTCGCTCGAACCGATGTCCAGGCTAGCCGTCTGGATCTCGAGAGAAGCCTTCGATGCGGTTGGGCTGGCTGCGTTGTAGTCGATCCGACCGGTGAAGCTGTGGAAGGGCGCTTCGACCGGGACCTTCTCCTGGACGAAGGTCGCGGTGAGGGTGCTCTTGGTCGGATCGATTCCACGATTGGACGCCGCGAGCGCGGCAAAGCTCATGGCAACACACAGCGCTGCGGCGCCGAAGCGAGATGACCGAAAGTTCATTTGCGATTTCCTTGGGAGCTCCGCCACGCCAGCATGCGCTTGAGCGTTGCGTCGCGATCGATGAAATGGTGCTTGAGGGCCGCGACGACATGCAGTGCCACGACGCAAGACAGACCCCAGGCCAGCGACTTGTGCGCGGCCTTCAGAGTTTCCGCGAGTTCCCTGTTCTTGGAGACCAGATCGGGCAACTGCCAGAGTTTCAGATAGACCACCGGAAATCCGGCAGCAGATGTGTACATCCAGCCGACCAAAGGTATGGCCATGATGAGCACGTAGAGCAGCGCGTGCGTCACGCGCGCCGCGAACTGCTGCCAGCCGGGCATGGGCAGCTCGCGCGGAGCTGCGTGCGTCGCGCGCCAGGCAACGCGCACGCCGGCGAGCGCGAGCACGGTGATGCCGATCCACTTGTGATATGCGAATACCTTCGCCTTTTGCGGGCTCAGGGGCAGGTCGATCATCGTCGCACCGACTGCGAAACCGATGGCGATCAGCACGGCAATCAGCCAGTGCAGGAGCACGGCGGTGCGGGTGTAGCTTCCGGAATTATCCGCGGCGCCACGATCGGCCGGCGCAACGCGGGCTGGCGGATGACGAGATATCAAAAGCTGGCCCCTGAAGACGAAAAGATGGACTAAGAGGGGTGCCCGCGTCCACGCGGTGCACCGGCTATAAATCGTTACTATGCAGAATAATCGATTGTGATGCTAAAATCAAACGTGGCTCAACGATGATCGATTGAGACACCAAAAAAATCGGAGGATGACATAGCATGCGAAATTCAATTGTACGGATCAGGTCATTGCGGGCCGGCGGTCTGATTGGCGCGACGCTCACGGCGGCATCGCTATTCCTGTTCATCGCCAGCGCAGACGCCGCAGGGCCGGAAAAAGCCTCCGGTACCAAGCCTGATGTACACAAGATCGCAGTCCCACCGCAGCTCGCCATAACAGCGACGTTCCAGGAAATCATGGACGCCGAAATGGATCCCGCGAGCGAGAAGGTCTGGAAGGCTGTCGGTGTCACGAACGACGCAACCGGAACACACCAGAAGGCGCCGTCCACACCGGCCGAGTGGCAGGAACTTCGCCGCCAGTCGATCCGGCTCGCTGAGGCTGCAAACTTGATCATGCTTCCGGGCCGCCACGTTGCAGCAGGAAGTACGACGATCAAGAGCATGGAGCCGCTGGATGTTGCGGCGATCCAAAAGCGCCTTGCCGCCAATCCAGTCGTGCTCGCCGCCTTCGCGGAATCATTCCGGGGAGTTGCCTTGCAGCTGGTTGACGCGGTGGACAAGCGCGACGCAGCGGCGTTCTCGAAGGCCGGGGAGGCGCTCGACGGAGTCTGCGAGGGCTGCCACAAGACCTTCTGGTATCCAGACGAGAACAAAATCTCTCGACGCTTGCAAGGAGATGCGCCGTTCGGAGATTCCTCGCGCCAATGGCAGGATCGGTTGCGTGCGGTCGAGCGCCCGGATCTGGCTCCTCTCATTGCTTCGGACTACGACACTAGACGCATCTTGCAGATGCTGGCCGGCGGCGTGCGTCCAGGCGCTTGAAGTACACCGTCATAGTGACGCCGAAGCAATTCACCACCCACCGCCAGGGAGCCGGTCATGTAGCTCGTAAGAGCAGGTGCCGGCTCCGCCTGTCCAATCATCTCGAGCCTTCATGGCGGACAAGATCAGTGGCTCGGCTGAAAGAGCTTTTCCTGAAATCCGGTGACACTGACTTTCAAAGTGACCGGTGCGCTGCCCCGGTTGACCCAGTACCAGCCGTGCACACCAGCGAATGGCGCCGTCAGGCTTCCGGCGCCCTCGCGCTGAGCCCCTCCGATCCAGTAGCTGGTGTATTCGTCTATGGCCGATGGCTGCTCTCCATGCATGTCAACGTCGACATCGCCGGTTGCTGACCACTGAAACACCAGGCTGTCGCCGGCAGCCATCACCGCCTTGACCTCCGAACCCTCGCCGGCTGGCAGGGTGATGGTCATCGATTCTGTCTTTGGCGCTGCCGCGTGCCACACGGCAGCGCTTGCATTGAAGCTTTGGCCCGGCTGAACCCCGAAGACCGCCGCAGCGTTGGCCCTTAGCGCGTCCAAACCAGCCGCAGGAGTTGCAACTGCGGATGCGGAGGGCAGGGAGCTGGCTTTTGCGGCCTGCGCCGTACGGGCCAACGCATGCAGGCCCAGGCGCTTGCCGATGCCTGTGGGATCAATGCCGTATTCGGCCGGCAAGACCGTGACCACCAATAGAGCGGTCGTAACCAGGACGGCCAAGCCCGTGGCCTTGAACAGTGGGTGCGAAGAGGGCAAGGAATTCATGTCGTGAAGTGTCACGGGGATAGCCCGGTTCAGGCGGCCACGAAATAGCTGGTCATCTGGAAGCTGATCAGCACGAAGCCGGCTGTCATCAGCAGCTTGCAAGCGTCGAGAGGTTTTGTCTGCGCACTTCAGACTCACGA